>JAGPHI010000179.1 GCA_018055565.1 Oscillospiraceae bacterium
TTATCATGGACGTAAGCTGTTATGTATTAGGCTATCAATATTTAGGCAAGCAATTTGCCAAATACGCAATAGTGGCAAGCACAAGCTTTGCCGCCACATACGCGATATTAGAGCGCTTTCCCCCGCTATTGCCGAACATGTCGGCCAACCCCATTTTGGCCGCTATTGTGGGCGGATGCTTTGTGGGCTTTGGCGTAGGGCTTGTGGTGCGCGTGGGTGGCGCGTCGGGCGGCGACGATGCGCTGGCGCTGGTGATCAGCAAAAAAACAAATCTGCCGATTGCCCGTGCCTACCTGTTCACCGACCTTGTGGTGTTGGCGCTTTCGCTAACCTATATTCCTCTGGGCAAGATTTTGTGTTCGCTGATTACCGTGACGCTTTCATCCTTTATCATCGGTCGCATCCATAAAAAGGCACAGGAATAAAAAAGACGAGAATAAAAAGTTCCCCCTGCAAAAGCACATCATGTGCTTTTGCAGGGGGATTTTTTATGCTAAATATGCGCAGCAGCCGTAAGCGCCTAGTGTAAGGCTATCACCCTTTACAGTTACCTCGTCGTTTCCTAAAAGCAACACAGCATCGGCAAAACCATCGGGCAATGCCACAGTGCAATCACCGTCGGTAAAATTGCAAGCGACAAATAAACGTTTGCCCTCATATGTGCGCAAATAGGCAAATACCTGTTCATCCGAGGGCGCAATTGCGGTGTAATCGCCATATACGATAATGGGATTTGCCTTGCGCAGCGCAATCAGCGTTTGATAAAAGGCAAATACCGAATGCGGGTCATTCACTTGGCTTTCGGCGTTGATATCGCGGTAGTTATTGTTGATTTTCAACCACGGTTTGCCTTTTGTAAAGCCTGCGTTTTCGCCGTTTGTCCACTGCATGGGGGTGCGCGCGTGGTCACGCGTGCGGGCATTGGCCGCTTTAAGGGCCTGGGGTTCCGGCGTGCCCTGCGCCAATAGCTCGCGATACAAATTCAGCGCGCCGATATCATTGATTTCGTCTATGGAATAAAAAGCAGAATTGGTCATGCCCAACTCCTCGCCTTGATAGATATAGGGCGTGCCGCACATCATATGCAAACACATGCCCAGCATCTTGGCGCATTTTTCACGCACGGCGGGCGCATCGTTGCCAAAGCGCGAAACCACACGCGGCTGGTCGTGATTGTTCCAATACAGGCTGTTCCACGCTTTGCCGTAAAGCGCCGTTTGCCACTTGCTTAACACGGCCTTTAATTCGCTTAAGCGCACCTTTTCTTCCGAGCGCCCGCTGCGCGCATCGTTTAGCATCACATGCTCAAATTGAAACACCATGCAAAGCTCGCTGCCGTCCTCGTTTGCATAGCGGCACGCATTTTCCACATCTACCATCGGGGTTTCGCCCACGGTAATTAAATCACGCCCTGCCAAGACCTCGCGGTTCATCTCTTGCAAAAACTCGTGCACGCGCGGGCCGTTGCACACATAGGGTATCGTCACGCCGTATCCGGGTGCCAAAAGCTCGGGGCCGTCGGGCATCTCCTGCACCTTAGAGATGTAATTGATAACATCCATGCGGAATCCGTCGGCACCTTTATCCACCCAAAAGCGCATAATATCATACACTTCGCGGCGCAGCGCCTCGTTTTCCCAGTTTAAATCGGGCTGTTTTTTGGAGAAAAGATGCAGATAATATTCGCCTGTGCTCTCCTCTTTTTCCCATGCGCGCCCGCCAAACATTGAAAACCAGTTGTTCGGCTCTTTGCCGTCCTTGCCCTCGCGCCAAATGTAATAATCGCGTGTGGGTGCGGCCTTATCACTTTTAGACGAAGCAAACCACGCGTGCTCGTCGCTGGAATGGTTTACCACCAAATCCAGCATAACCTTTAAGCCCATTTCGTGCGCAGTGTTTAAAAGGCGTTCGCAATCTGCCATTGTGCCAAATTCGTCCATAATTGCGCGGTAATCGCTGATGTCATAGCCGTTATCGTCATTGGGCGATTTGTAAAACGGCGAAACCCAAATAACGTCTGCGCCAAGCTTTTTAATGTAGGGCAGCTTTTCGGTGATGCCGTTGATATCGCCAATGCCGTCTGCATTTGTGTCGTAAAAGCTGCGGGGATACACTTGATACACCACTGCTTCTTTCCACCATGTATGTTTTATCATAATTCATCACGTTCCTTTCTTGTGCAAATGTGCAAAATTCTATCATGCCGCGTTTGGCATGCCTTTGCGGCACAATGCGCAAACTGCTGCTAAACGCAAATGCGCGTTAAACCACCTTAACGCTTAAAGCAGCATCGGCTTCTTCGCGCGAAATTTCGCCCGCATTGCAGCGCGCCATAATTTGCACATCTTTATCGCGCAGCTTATACATGCGCAGCACAAACAGCGAAGCCACCGCGCCAATGGCCGGAACAACCATATAGATAAACCAAAGCTTGGATTCAAAGCCGGCTGCCTGCGCCGCACCCTCGCCCGCCACAAAGCCAATCACGCCCAAAAGCGCCGTGCCAAGCGCAGTGGAAATCGCCGTCATCATTTTAACGGAAAAGGTTTGCAAGGAAAACGCAATGCCAGGGGCACTGACACCTGTTTTAAAATGTCCGTATTCCGCGAAATCCGGTGTAAACATAAAGGTGAGCATTTGCACCATGCCAAGCGGCACGCCACGCACAAACAAAACGCCGAGAAATACGCCCAAATTTTCATATCCCAGAAAATATTGCAAAACGCCGATGCTGCCTGTGGCGATAATGGCAAAGAAATACAGGTTAAATTTATCAAATTTGCGGCAAAGTTTTGGGATGCAAACACCCACGATAATGCCCGGAATCATGGCCGCAAGGCTGATGAGCCCGCCGAGCGCTTCGTTTCCAAGACAGTGGCGTGAAAAATACATGCCAAGCGTGCCGGAAATATTGGTGGCGGAATATAAAAGATAAGCGCCGTAAAAAATCAGCAGATATTTGTTTTGCACCACAAAGCGCAGCATATCGCGCACGCCCACATCGCTTTCGTTTTTCACGGGGGCAATGCGCTCCTTGCCTTTAAAACAAATAGGCAGCATCGTAAGTGTGGCAACAATCGACAGTACAATAATCGTGGGCAGCCACCCGCCAATGGCTTTGCGCGCTACGGGCACTACAAACATAACACCCAGCACAGCCACTTGCGCAGCCACACGCCCAATGGACATAATAACCGTGCGTTCCTGCTGCACATCGGTCATCGTGGTTACAAGGCCGAAGATGGGCACATCACAGATGGTGTATGCCGTGTCCCACAAAATATAGCCGATAACAGCCCATGCCACCTTTACGCCCAGCGGTATACCTGCCGGAATGGCAAAAATGAACACTGTGGAAAGCGGAATAAACACCAGCGAAACGCGCAGCCAGGGAATAAACTTGCCCTTTTTAAATTGCACTTTATCCACAAAGCCGCCAAAAATGGGGTCGTTGATGGCATCCCACACTTTTACCACAAGCGCAATGCCCGCCACTGTCAGCGCGGGAATGCCCACATCGGTAAAAAAAGTGCTGAGGTACATATAAATGAATACGTAAAAAATGTTTTGCCCCACAAAATAAAGGCCGTAGCTTGCGCGCTCCGTGCGCGAGGTTTTGTATGCGAGTTTTTCTTTTACTTTTGCGCCCATAAAAATTGCCTCCTTCAAAATTTCCACAGAAAGTTTCCGATAACAATACTATAACAAGGCAAAGCGTTTAAAACTATATCTATTTTGCCATGACTATATTTTTGTTGCTCTGATTTATAAGATTTGCTATAATGGCAGTATCAACCACCGTTTTAATC
>JAGPHI010000180.1 GCA_018055565.1 Oscillospiraceae bacterium
TCCGTATCCGGTAAAATCCTCCTGCGAAGCGGGCGGTGCCTGCCCTGCTTTGGTGTCGGGCGCGGGCGCAATGGTGCGTTTTTGCCATATCAGATACACCACAAATGCCACCGCCAAAACCAGCGCAGGTATCACAATAAAAAATGGATTGCCGCCGCTTTGCCCCGCCGGCACAAGTGAAACCGAAGAGGAAGAAGCAGATGCGCTTGCGCTTGCGCTAGCGCTCTCGCTCTCGCTCTCGTCGGGCTTTGAAACGGACGAAGGCTGCGGGATGCTTTCCTCCTTTTGCTGTGCGGCGCTGGTTTGCTCGGGCACAGAGGACGCAGGCGGCGCTTCAACAAACACAAACAACGCCTCTAGCTCGGCCACGTCCTTGCCATTTTGCGCATAAAGCGCCTCAAAATACGCGCGCAGCCCCGCCAGCGTTTCTTCCCCGAGGCCCTTGCGTTCGCCTGCGCTCAAGTTTGTAAACATCGTTAATGTTTCTTCGATATAGCCCTTATTTGCACGCACATCCCCTGCCACTCGCGCTTCGATATTGCAGCGGCGCAAATAGGCAAGGCGCGCCGAAACTGCTTTCATTGCGTCGGTGGGGGCATCGGGCGCTATTGCCTCTTGGCCTGTGGGGGCGCTTTGCGGGGGCACACTGGATACACCCTGCGAGGACGCGGGCGGCACAGACGCAGATGGCTTTGGCGTCGGCGCGGTAATGTGAATCATTTGCTCGCTCATATTGCCCGCCCAATCGGTGGCGCGCAAAGACAGCGTATGCTCGCCTTTGGTTTCCATCACATGCGAATACGGAAAGGTTTTAATGCCCTGTGCGGTAAACACGGCGTTTGCATCGCTTGTGTATTCTGCGCCATCCACACTGTATTCCACTTTTGCAATGCCGCTTACATCATCGCGAATTTGCGCGCTGATTACAAGGCTTACGGCGGCGGCCCACGCGCTTTCACTCATGGGTGCGTCGCTCCACGGGCTGTCGTTCAGCATAATGGTTTCAATAGAGGGCGGCTCGCTGTCTTTTTTCACGGTAACGGCCTCGGTTTGCGTCATTTTGCCGTCTGCGGTTTTCAGCGCCACGTTGATGATGCTTTCGCCCTCGGCAGTAATGGGCGTGTCCTCGGCCACAATCGCTTCGGCAAAGCCGTTCTGCGCGTGCACCTCTACATCCGATACAAACCAGCCCGAATCGTTTTTCTTTTCGCCGCGCAGCACATACCCTTCGCCGGTATTTACTTCGCCATTCACCTTTACAGTATAGGTTACGGCCTCGCTTTTATGATAATTGTTATCCGCCGGCAAGCGCACGCTTAACACGGCTTCGCCCGCGCTAAGTGCTTTAAAGCGCGCCGGCTTGCCCGCCTCCGGCTCCACCACGGTGCCGCTGCCCTTTGTCCACATATAAATCGGCGTTGTGCCCGAGGCCCAGCGCGTAGAGATCACGCCCTGCCCGCCCGGATTGATGCTGCCGCCCGAATGGTCGGGGTTTTCGGTAAGGGCGGCGGCGGCGCTGCGCAAAATGGCGGGCGGCTGCTCGGCCTTTTCAATCACAAAGGTTTTGGGATATTCCTGCACCTTGCTGCCGTTTTGGTTCACAAATTTTACATCGTCCGAAAATGTGATAATGGCCGTATACGTGCCCGCCTGCGAGGGTGCCGCCACGGGTTTGTCGGGCGTTTTCAGCAATTTGCCGTCGCCCGTATGGGTGCGGCGATAGGTAATGGTGTAGCCCGTCACATCCGTGGCAAGGCCCGACCAATACGGCGTGGCGTTTGGCGTTTGCTGCTTGGCCGAGCCATTCATATTGCGCGCAAAGGTCACGTTTTTTTGTGTAAAAATAAATTCCACGGGGCTTGCAGGCTTTTCAAATAGCGCCGCCGCAGGGGTGCACAGCGCCACTGCCAAAAGCACAGTAAGCATCGCGGCGCAAAAGCGCCGATAGTGCAATTTTTTCATGCCGTCCCCTTTCCGCCGCGCATCGCCGCAAAATGTTTCTTGTTACTAATAGTAGCATTTTTTTACTTTTTTTGCAATCACCTATGCCGCTGTATCAAAACGGAATTGTTTTCCTGTAAAGCTGCATTTCGCGGGATGAATTTTCGTGCGCAGTATGCTATACTAAATTCATATCCTTCCACACGAAAGGAACGATGAAAAGCATGAAAAGCAATTCCCCTTCCATTTCCGCCGAAAAGCTGCAATATCTATCCCTTTTGTCGGAAAAATATCCAACCATTCAACAGGTTTGCACAGAAATTATCAACCTGCAAGCGATTTTAAATTTGCCAAAAGGCACCGAGCATTTTATCAGTGATGTGCACGGCGAGTATGAGGCATTTCACCACATTGTCAACAATTGCTCCGGCGTTGTGCGCGAAAAGGTGGACATGCTGTTTGAAGAAACCCTCTCGCGCGAGGAACGCGCCGAGCTTTGCACGCTGATTTATTATCCCGAAGAAAAGCTGGAGCGCGCACGCGCCGCGGGGCTTTTGTCGGACGAATGGTATGAAAGCGCGCTTTTAAAGCTGATTGCGCTTTGCCGCGTAATGGCAAGCAAATACACGCGCAGCAAGGTGCGCAAGGCGCTGCCGAAAGAGTTTAGCTATATTATTGACGAGCTTTTGCACGCGTGGCCGGGCGAAAGCGCCAATCAGCGCGCCTACCATAAAAACATTGTGGACACCATTTTAAACATCGACAATGCGCACGCATTTATTATTGCGCTGGCAGGGCTGATCAAGCGCCTTGCGGTGGATCGCTTACACCTTGTGGGTGATATTTTCGATCGCGGCGCTGGTGCCGACAGTGTGTTAGAGCTTTTATCGGCACATCACAGCGTGGATATCCAGTGGGGCAACCATGATATTTTATGGATGGGTGCCGCCGCAGGCAGCGAGGCGTGCATTTCCACGGTAATTAAAAACAGCATGGCCTATCACAATTATGCCACGCTGGAAAACGGCTATGGCATTTCGCTGCGCCCGCTTTTTTTGTTTGCAGAAAAGTTTTATCCCGCTTGCAACGATGCCTACGCCGCAGCCGAGCTTGCCATTGCCGTGCTTGTATTTAAGCTGGAGGGCGCGGCCATTTTGCGCCATCCCGAATATCATATGCAGCATCGCCTTGTGCTGCATATGATTGATTATGCCGCAGGCACCGTAACGCTTTCGGGCAAGGTGCACACGCTTTCGCGCGCCTATTTTCCCACCATTAACCCCGCCGACCCATACGCCCTTACCCCCGAAGAACGCGAAGTGATGGACGGGCTTTTGCGCGCCTTTGCAGATTCCGAGCGTTTGGCGCGGCATGTGCGCTTTTTATACGCAAACGGCGCAATGTACTGTATATACAATCAAAACCTGCTGTTTCACGGCTGTATCCCCATGACAGAGGACGGCGCCTTGAAAACGCTTTCGCTTACAGGCGAGCCGCTTTTGGGCAAGGCGCTGATTGACGCGCTGGATGCCGCCGCGCGCCGCGCATATTTTGGCACACAAGGCCAAAAGCGTGCGGATGACCTTGATTTAATGTGGTATCTGTGGGGCGGATGCGATTCGCCACTGTTTGGCCGCGACAAAATGACCACCTTTGAGCGCATGTTTGTGCCCGATGAAAGCACATGGGCCGAGGGTAAAGACCCGTATTATCGCCACTGCCAAAATGCCGCGTCCTGCGAGATGATTTTGCGCAATTTCGGCATTTACTATCCGGGCGCGCACATTATAAACGGGCATGTGCCCGTGCGCACCACCGAGGGCGAAAGCCCCGTTAAGGCAGACGGGCGGCTGATTGTAATCG
>JAGPHI010000181.1 GCA_018055565.1 Oscillospiraceae bacterium
TGCCGCTTACTTGTAATTTTTCATTTTGGCGCGCGGGGGAAAACCATTTCCCTCGCGCGTTTTTGCGTTTATTACAAACGGGGTAAGCGATTGCTCGGCGCATAGCCCTTGCGCCGAGCGCGGCACAGCAAAACAATAGACAATCACCGTAAAACACGGTATACTAAGATGCATAATGATTTTGCATTTATGGGGGAATACTGATGATAAACAAGCAAAGCGTCACGGCGGTGGTGGTGGCGGCGGGCAAATCCACCCGCATGGGCTTTGACAAGCTGTTTTATCCTTTATGCGGCGGGCAAAATGCGCTAATGATGAGCCTTGCCGCCTTTGACAGGCATGAATATATCGACGAAATTGTGCTGGTTACAGGCGAAAATGCCGCCGAGGCCCTGCCGCTTTTAAAAGCGTGCAAAAAGCCCGCGCATATGGTGGCGGGCGGCGAAACGCGGGCAGAATCGGTGCGAAACGGCGTTGCGGCGGCAAATGGCGCGCTTGTGGCCATTCACGATGCGGCGCGCCCGTTTGTGAGCGCAGAGATAATCCGCGAGGCGGTTGCCGCAGCGGCGGCGCATGGCGCGGGGGCGCCTGCGGTGCCCGTGAAGGATACTATCAAGGTTTCGCAAAACGGCAAAGAGGTAAACAGCACGCCCGCGCGGGACACATTGTTTGCAGTGCAAACGCCGCAGGTGTTTCAAAAGGCGCTGTATTTGCAGGCGCTGGCGCTGGTGGACGACGTTACGCTAACAGACGATTGCCTTTTATTTGAAAAAGCGGGCTATCCCGTGCGCCTTACACAGGGCGCATATGAAAACTATAAAATCACCACGCAAGACGATTTGAAAGGGATGAACAAAATGCGCATTGGCCACGGCTATGATGTGCACCGCTTGGTGGCGGGGCGCAAGCTGATTTTGGGCGGCGTTACCATCGAGCATAAAACGGGGCTACTGGGGCACTCGGATGCCGATGTGCTTACGCATGCAATTATGGATGCGCTTTTGGGCGCGGCGGCGCTGGGGGATATCGGCGCGCTTTTTCCGGACACAGCCGACGAATACGCAGGGGCCGACAGCCTTGTGCTGCTGGGGCGTGTGTGCGAGGAGGTAAAGCGCGCGGGCTATGCCGTGGGCAATGTGGATGCAACGCTTTTGTGCCAAGCGCCAAAGCTGCGCGGCTATATCGACACAATGCGCCAAAACCTTGCAGCGGCCATGCATATTGCCGACACGGATGTGTCGGTAAAAGCCACCACCGAGGAGCATTTGGGGTTTACGGGCGAGGAGCTGGGCATTGCCGCGCATGCGGTGGTGTTATTAACCACCGCCCCGTGCGCATTCTGACATCCGACATCGCTTTCCGCTATCTGATTTCCAATCTCTTGCCTCTAAATAGTAGCCGCTAAACCCTCGCGCATTCTGATAACTAATTTCGAATCGCTAGCCTGTAAAGATTGGCCGCGGTTATGCCGCAGGCCGCCATCTATACGCGCGCCGCCTGCAAATTTTCACAAGAAAAACTTTTGTGTTCCGTCGCAAATTATGGTATACTGATAAATGGCTTATTATATGCAAAGCAACCCAGCCTGCTCCCCCAGAAAGGAATGGATTTTGTATGCAAACCTTGCAAGACATGTGGTACAAGGTAATCAAGGTGATCACCGATCCAAGCTTCGCGGATATCGCGGATATTTTGATTGTGGCATTTTTGATTTACGAAGTAATATTATTGGTACGGCAAACCCACGCGGCACAGCTGGCGAAGGGGATTGTCGTTTTGCTTGTGTCGTTTTTTGCGGCAAAAATCATTGGCTTGCGCACGCTGCAATTCTTTTTAGAGGGCGTTATGCAGGTGGGCTTTTTGGCCATTGTGATTGTGTTTCAGCCCGAGCTGCGGCGCGCGCTGGAGCAAATGGGGCGCACCAATATTTTTGCAGTAAAGCTGTTTCAAGGCTCGCGTGATGACGCGGGCATGCGCACGCAGTGGCAAAATGCCGTGGTGGCCGTGTGCGACGCGGTGGAGCGCATGGCAGAATCGCGCACGGGCGCGCTGATTGTGTTTGAACGCAAAACCAATTTAAGCGAAATTATCAAAACAGGCACAAAGCTGCACGCCGATTTAAGCCCCGAAATGCTGGGTACCGTGTTTTACGAGGGCACGCCTTTGCACGACGGCGCAGTGGTTATCCGCGATGCGCAAATCGAGGCGGGCGGCTGCTTTTTGCCGCTGTCGAACAATTTGGAAATTAGCAAGGATATGGGCACGCGCCATCGCGCAGCGCTTGGCATGAGCGAAAATTCTGACGCAATTGTTGTGGTGGTCAGCGAAGAAACGGGCATTATCTCCCTTGCCAAAAACGGCGTTTTAATCCGCCGTATGGATCGACAAAACTTGTTTAACCTGCTTGAGGGCGATATTGTTCCCCCGCCGCTGGAGGAAAAAAAGAAGGGCCTGTTTGGCAAACGCACGCCCGCAAAATAATTTCCCAGAAAGGAAAAGGCAATGAAAGCTAAAACAACCGAAAAGGGCGCTTTTAAAAGCAAACGCTTCGATATGCTGCTGTCTGTAATGTTAGCGCTGATTACATGGGTGGTAGTGGTAATTTATATCGACCCCGCCAAATCCAAAACCATTGAAGATGTGCCCGTTGATTTTACCTACAATGCGGCATCCTTCGAGGGATTAGGGCTGGACATTTTAAATAAAACGCAAATCTATGTGGATATCGAGGTGGAGGGCGATGGCTATATTGTCGATTCGCTGCACCCCGAGGATTTTACCATTTATCCCAATTACACACAGGTAAAGGGCGCGGGCCAATACGAGCTTTCGCTGACACGCAAGGAATCGAGCACCCAGTCCAATTACAAAATTATCGGCATTTCTCCGGCCACAGTGCCAGTGCAGTTTGATAAAATTGAAGAGAAAAAGATGCCCATTACCGTGGTGGCCACGGGCATAGAGCCGGAAATTGGCTATTATATGGATCAGCCCGTGGCGGCGCCCGGCGAAGTAACGTTGCGCGGGCCAGTAACCGAAATTAGCCGCGTGGCAAAGGTGGTTGCCAATGTAACCACCAGCGAAAAACGCAAGGAATCCAGCATCAAAACAGCAGAGCTTGAATTGCAGGATAAAGAGGGCAATGTAATTGTAGAGCCGCTGATTAGCATGGATAAACAAACAGTTGAGGTAACCATTCCAATTTTGGAAGAACGCGAAATCCCCATTACGGTGGATTTTGCGGGCGTGCCCGCAGGCTTTGACACTGCTTGGCTGAAATCGAAAATGAAGCTTTCGGAAACCAGCATCCGCGTGGGCGGCCCCTCAAAACTTTGGGACACCTTGCCAAGCCTGCCGCTTGGCTATATCGACCTTGCCAAATTTACGCTGGACGGCGAATTTAATTTCCCTGTTGCGATGCCCGAGGGCTTTCAAAACATGGATAAACTGCTCAATGTCACGGCCACATTTGACACCAAAGACATGAATCGCTTGCCCGTGAATGTTACAGACGTGCGCTCTTCTGGCGTGATGCCGCAGGGGCTTACCCTCAATGTGCCCGCAAAGGCTAAGGTAAACAATGTTGTGCTGATTGGCCCCGCAGATGAACTGAAGGAGCTGAATCCCGCAAGCATTATCGCGCAAATTAACGTCAATGACGTGTCCAAAATTACGGGGCAGCAAAATGTGCCCGTGCAAATTATCATTCCCGGCCCGAACCGCATTTTTGCCAGTGGCAGCTATACAGTGCTGTGCAACACAGTGGTGAGCGAATAATGTTATTAATTAAAGATATT
>JAGPHI010000182.1 GCA_018055565.1 Oscillospiraceae bacterium
AAAGCACGCTTTCGCGGCTTTTGGAGCTGGCGGCCATACCGATTATTAATGAAAACGACACCGTTGCCACCGAGGAAATTGCCGTGGGCGATAACGACACGCTGTCGGCCATTGTGGCCGTTAGCACGCACGCCGATTTGCTGATTTTGTTAAGCGATATCGACGGGCTGTACACGGCCGACCCGCACAAGAACGCCGATGCCACCTTGATTGCCGAGGTGGATCACCTCACGGATGCCATGCTGGACATGGCGGGGGGCTCGGCGGGCGAGCAGGGCACGGGCGGCATGCGCACAAAGCTTTTGGCCGCGCGCATGGTTACCGAAAACGGCATCGACATGGTGATTGCAAACGGGGCGCAGCCCGCGCTTTTATATGCGATTATCGAGGGGCGCAGCGCGGGAACGCGCTTTAAAGCAAAGAAAGCATAGCGCAAACATGCATTTTTTTACGCAAGGGTTTGTGCACGGCGCGGCCTTTTGGCGCGCTTAGGGCTTTGCCCAAACGATACAATGCCCCAGAAAGGAATGGAGATTACGATGCTGAAAAGCCTTTTACAGCAGGCAAAGGCGGCAAAAGCGGCAGCGGCGGCGCTTTCTACCGAAGAGAAAAACCGTTTGCTCAATGCGATGGCCGATGCGCTCGTGCAGCAAAGCGGCAGTATTTTGGCGGCGAATGCCGCCGACATCGAGGCAGCGCGCGGCGTTATCAGCGAAGTAATGCTGGATCGCCTGCTGCTTACGCAAGCGCGCATTGCCGCAATGGCAAACGCCTTGCGCGAAACGGCAAGCCTGCGGGACCCTGTGGGAACCGTTGAAAGCGTGTTTCAGCATGCAAACGGCATGGAAATCCGCAAGGTGCGCGTGCCGATGGGCGTGATTGCCATCATCTATGAAAGCCGCCCCAATGTTACGGCAGATGCGGCTGCGCTTTGTATCAAAAGCGGCAATGTGTGCATTTTGCGCGGGGGCAAAGAGGCTTATCGCTCAAACGAGGCGATAGCCAATTGCCTGTGTGACGCGCTTGCGGCCTGCGGCGCACCGCGCACGTTAATTAATTTTGTGCCAGGCACAAGCCGCGAGGACGCAAACGCACTGATGCGTGCGCGCGGATATGTGGATTTGCTGATTCCGCGCGGCGGCGCAGGGCTGATTGCCGCCTGCGTGGAAAATGCCACGGTGCCCTGCATTGAAACAGGCACAGGCATCTGCCATGTGTATGTGGACAAGGATGCCGCGCCCGCGATGGCGCTTTCGATTTTAATCAATGCAAAAACCAGCCGCCCCAGCGTGTGCAACGCGGCCGAGGTATGCCTTGTGCATCGGGATATCGCAGCCGTGTTTTTGCCCATGATGGAAACGGCAATGCGCGAAAACGGGGTGGAATTGCGCCTTTGCGAGGAAAGCCGAAAAATAATTTGCGGCAAAGCGGCCGAATTACACGATTTTGACACAGAATTTTTAGATTATATACTCAGCGTGCGCGTGGTAGAGGATATCGAAAGCGCCATTGCGCATATTGCGGCGCATTCCACAGGGCACAGCGAAGTGATTGTTACACAAAACGAAGCGGCAGCCGATGCGTTTTGCCGCGCGGTGGATAGTGCGGCAGTGTATGTAAATGCTTCTACACGCTTTACCGACGGAGGCGAATTTGGGCTCGGCTGCGAGATGGGCATTTCCACACAAAAGCTGGGCGCGCGCGGGCCGATGGGCCTGTATGAGCTGACTACCTATCAATATCAAATCCGCGGTAGCGGACAAATCCGATAAGCGCTTTTGAAAGCGCCAAGCATGCACAAGAAAGGAATTTACAATATGCCTAGAAAAGAACCAAACCCCCTGCGCCGCAGACGGCGTATGCGCCAATTAATCGGGGCACTGGTGTGCCTTTTGGTGGTGGTGGGGCTTGCCACAGTGCTGCGCGCGGGCTTTGTTTCCGTAGTGAAGATGACGGACAACAGCGGCGAAAAAGCGGTATTTGAAGCGCGCCTTGCCAGCCTTGTGACGAACGACCCATTGCCGTTTGATTCGCTGGATAAGGCCAACCACGATTTGCTTTTGTCCTCTGCCATTTGGGGCACATTGTCGGAAACTGACCAATCGGTTTACGAGCGCGACGATTTGGGCCAGCCCTATTTGCCCACCGTGGACGTAGACAATTATGCCGCAAAGCTGTATGGCCCCGATTTTAAATTTGCCCACAAAAGCTTTGAGGACAGCCACGGCCTGCCCTATAGCTATATTGAGGAAAAGCAGGCATATTTAATTCCCGTAACAGGCGCGATGACGGAATATTTCCCGCGCGTAGCCAAAATTAAAAAGCAGGGCAACACCAAGCGCGTTACCGTGGGATATCTTTCTCCCTATGGCTCGGGCGGCGAATTTAATGTGTCGACCATGCTGGAGCCTGTGAAATATCTTGATTATATCTTTACCAAAAGCGATAAGAATTATTATCTTTCGGCCATTGTGGAAAGCGAAATGAAAGTGGAGGCAAAGCCCGGCTCGTCCCCCACGGATGCGCTGGCCCCCACCATTGACCCAAACGAAATTTTGGAAAATAATGCGGCTTCTCTTTTGCCCACCGAAAGCGCGCCTGCGCCGTCTGCGCCTTCGTCTGTGCCTGCGGCATAAAACGCATGTGCAGCTTTGCGCGGCTGTATGGCGCGACACGGCATATAAAGGCTTACCATAGGGGAATTGATAAAAATTTCGCAAAGGCTCTTGCAAAATATACCAAAATGGTGTAATATAAAACTATAAAAACAAATCGTGGCTAAGGAGGCGACGTTCATGGGCGCAAGAAAAGCAATCGACAATATTTACTGGGTGGGCGTGTTAGATAAAAAACTGCGTGTATTTGATATTATCATGCAGTCGGATTACGGCACCACTTACAATGCCTATATTGTGAAAGGCACGGAAAAAACCGTGCTGTTTGAAACGTCAAAGGAAAAGTTTTTTGATGAGCATCTTGCCAATATCCGCGAGGTGTGCGAGCCGGAATCCATTGATTATATCGTGGTGGACCATACCGAGCCCGACCATACCGGCAGCGTGGAGCGCCTTTTGCAATACGCGCCAAACGCAGAGGTGCTGGGCAGCGCCACGGCGATTACCTTTTTGAAAGAAATTGTAAACAAGCCGTTTTTGCATCGCGTAGTGAGCGAAAAGGATGTTATTGATATCGGCGGCATGACGCTGCATTTCTTCAGCGTGCCGATGCTGCATTGGCCCGACAGCATGTACACATGGATTCCCGAGGCGCATGCGCTTTTCACTTGCGATAGCTTTGGCTGCCATTATGCAGACGAAAACGACAAGGTGTTTAACGACGAAATCAGTGGCGATTTTACCCCTGCGTACAAATATTATTTTGATAACATTATCGGCCCGTATAAAAACCCGTTTATGACAAACGCGCTGGATAAAATTAAGGATTTGGACGTGCGCTTTATCGGCAACGGGCATGGGCCTGTGCTGCGTGAGAACGTGGAAAAATACACCGACATGTATCGCAGATGGTGCGAGGTGCCTGTAAAAGCCACAAAAAGCGTGGCTATCGCGTATGTTTCGGCCTACGGCTACACCAAAATATTGGCCGAGCATATTGCCGAGGGCATTAAACGCAGCGGGATTACCGAAATAAGCCTGTTTGACCTTGTAAACGACGATAACAACGCCGCGCATGCGGCTATTGAAGCGGCAGACGGCTTTTTGCTTGGCAGCCCCACGCTTGTGGGCGATGCATTGCCGCCGGTGTACCAAATGTTGA
>JAGPHI010000183.1 GCA_018055565.1 Oscillospiraceae bacterium
GGCACGCGAAAGCCGACAAACATTCGGCACGCGTTTTGGCAGGCGCTGTCATCGGATATGCAATTTCTATATACAGAAAGGAATGGTCACCACAATGGCTGTTTATCGAATTTACGCGGAAAAGAAACCCGCTTATGCAGTGGAGGCAAAGGGCATTTTGGCAGAGCTGCGCGAGCTTTTGGGCATCGCGTCGCTCACGGCGCTGCGCCTTTTAAACCGCTACGATGTCGAGGGCATTGAAGCTTCTCTTTTTGAAAATGCGGTGCATACCGTGTTTTCCGAGCCGCAGCTGGACGAGGTGCACACCACTTTGCCAAGCGGGGCGGATGCCGTGTTTGCTGTTGAGTATCTGCCCGGCCAGTTTGACCAACGCGCAGCCTCGGCCAGCGAGTGCATCCAGCTGATTAGCTGCGGCGAGCAGCCCACCGTGAAAACCGCGCGCATTTTTCTTTTATACGGCAAGCTTTCGGCTGAAGAATTTGCAGCGGTAAAAAAATATTTGATTAACCCAGTGGAAGCGCGCGAAGCCGACCTTGCCGAAAAACAAACGCTGGCAGCGGCCTTTGCTGCGCCTGCGGATGTGGCCGTGCTGAACGGTTTTACTGGCCTTGATAAAGCGGGGCTTGCCAATTTTGTGAGCGAATATGCCCTTGCAATGGACGAGGACGATATTGCCTTTTGCCAAAATTATTTTAAAGCCGAGGGGCGTGAGCCCAGCATAACCGAAATCCGCATGCTGGACACCTATTGGAGCGACCATTGCCGCCACACCACGTTTGGCACTATTTTAGACGATGCCACCATTGTGGATGCCGAGGTAAAAAGCGCATACGAATTGTATTTAAATTTACGCGCCGAGGTGCACGCGGGCAAAAACAAACCCATCTGCTTAATGGATTTGGCCACCATTGGTGCCAAATACTTAAAAAAGCACGGCATTTTGCAAAATTTGGATGAATCCGATGAAATCAATGCGTGCAGCGTGCGCATTACCGTGGATAACGACGGCAAAGACGAAGATTGGCTGCTTTTGTTTAAAAACGAAACGCATAATCATCCCACAGAAATCGAGCCTTTTGGCGGCGCGGCCACCTGTATTGGCGGCGCTATACGCGACCCGTTGGCCAATCGCGGCTACGTGTTTGGCGCAATGCGCGTTACGGGCGCGGCAAACCCGCTTTTGCCCATTGGCGAAACCATGCCCGGCAAACTGCCGCAAAGAAAGCTTGTTACCACGGCGGCGGCAGGCTATTCGTCTTATGGCAACCAAATTGGGCTTGCCACAGGGCAAGTGGATGAATTGTATCATCCGGGCTATGCCGCAAAACGCATGGAAATTGGCGCGGTGCTGGGCGCAGTGCCGGAAGAAAACGTGCGCCGCGAAGAGCCGATGCCCGGTGACATCGTGGTGCTTTTGGGCGGGCGCACAGGGCGCGACGGCTGCGGCGGCGCAACAGGCTCTTCAAAGGCGCACAAGCTGGAAAGCCTTGAAGAATGCGGCGCAGAGGTGCAAAAGGGCAACGCCCCTGTAGAGCGCAAGCTGCAACGCCTTTTCCGCCAAAAAGAGGTTACGCGCATGATTAAGCGCTGCAACGATTTTGGCGCGGGCGGCGTGTCGGTAGCCATTGGCGAGCTTGCCGATGGCCTTGTGATTGATTTGGACGCGGTGCCCAAAAAATACGAGGGGCTGGACGGCACCGAGCTTGCCATCAGCGAAAGCCAAGAGCGCATGGCCGTGGTGATTGAAAGCGAAAACGCCGCGCGCTTTATCGCGGCGGCAAACGCCGAAAATTTAGAGGCCACCGTGGTGGCCACCGTTACGCAAGAGCCGCGGCTTGTGATGCAATGGCGCGGGAAAAACATTGTGGATATCAAACGCGCGTTTATCAATTCAAACGGGGCCGAAAAGCACATCACCGCCACCGTGCCCGCAATGCCCGCTGCGGCGTGCAAAACGGCCTATGACGCAACTGTGCCCGCGCCCCTTGCCACTGCGCTAACAAGTTTGATGAGCGATTTAAACATTTGCAGCAAAAAAGGCTTATCTGAGCGCTTTGATTCCACAATTGGGGCGGGCACGGTGCTGATGCCGTTTGGCGGTAAAACACAGCTTACGCCCGCTGCGGCAATGGCGTTTAAGCTGCCTGTTTTTGGCGAAACCAAAACCTGCGCGGGTATGGCGTGGGGCTTTAACCCGTTTATCAGCGAGCAAAGCCCGTATCGCGGCGCATATTTAGCCGTGGCTGAAAGCGTGGCAAAGCTGGTGGCAACCGGCTTTTCGCAAAAAAAGATTTATCTGACGTTTCAAGAATATTTTGAACGGCTTGGCAAAGAGCCTTTGCGCTGGGGTAAGCCCCTGGCGGCGCTTTTGGGCGCTTTGCGCGCGCAGCTGGATTTTGGCGTGGCTGCTATCGGCGGCAAGGATTCAATGTCGGGCTCGTTTGAATCGCTGGATGTGCCGCCCACGCTGGTTTCGTTTGCGGTGGCCGCGGGCAATACCGACACGGTGATCAGCCCCGAATTTAAGCTGCCGCTTTCCAAAGTGGTGCTTTTGATGCCGCAATATCAAAACGGCCTGCCCAATGCCGACAGCCTAAACGCCGTGTTTGCGGCGGCAGAAAAGCTGATTGCAGGCGGCAAAGTGCTTTCAGCATGGAGCTGCGGCATCGGCGGCGTTGCCGAGGGGCTTTGTAAAATGGCGCTGGGCAATCGCGTGGGCATAAAGCTTTGCGACGACGTGGGGGCGCAGCTGCTGTTTGCGCAGCATTACGGCGCGCTGATTTTGGAGCTGGAGGACGATATAGCCATAGAATGCGCCGGCGCGTACAACGTGATACCGCTTGGCGAAACCAGTGGCGAATATTGCTTCTCGGCACTGGGCGAAACCGTGGCGCTGGACGATGTGCAAAAAGCATATGA
This sequence comes from Oscillospiraceae bacterium, assembly GCA_018055565.1. Classification (GTDB taxonomy): domain Bacteria; phylum Bacillota; class Clostridia; order Oscillospirales; family Ruminococcaceae; genus JAGPHI01. Next base: position 2,920 of record JAGPHI010000183.1, read on the forward strand.
AAACACGCTCGAAAGCGTGCTGCCCTATCACACAGGCACGGATAATTTGATGCCCCCCATTACGCACAAAACCGAAAACCGCATTGCGCCGGCGGTAAAAATGGCAAAGCCGCGCGTTTTGGTGCCGGTGTTTCCAGGCACCAACTGCGAATACGACACCGTGCGCGCACTGCGCCGCGCGGGTGCCGAGGCCGATACCTTTATTGTAAATAACCTAACGCCTGCGGCCGTTGCCGAAAGCGCCAAAACACTGGCAAAGCGCATTGGCGAAAGCCAAATGATTGTGCTGCCGGGCGGGTTTTCGGGCGGTGATGAGCCGGAGGGCAGCGCCAAATTTATCACCTCGCTTTTGCGCAATCCGGCCATTACGGATGCGGTGCATGAAATGCTGTATGCGCGCGACGGCCTAATGCTGGGTATTTGCAACGGCTTTCAGGCGCTGATTAAGCTGGGGCTTTTGCCCGGCGGGCGCATTGTGGATACAAATGCTGATTGCCCCACCCTTACGTTTAACACCATTGGCCGCCACCAAAGCTGCCTTGTGCGCACGCGCGTGGCGTCTAATTTGTCACCGTGGCTGCAATATGCAAGCGTGGGCGATGTGCACACGGTTGCCATCAGCCACGGCGAGGGGCGCTTTGTGGCAAACGAGGAAACATTGGCGACGCTTATCAAAAACGGGCAAATTGCCACGCAGTACGTCAATTTTATGGGCACACCCACGATGGATATTCGCCACAACCCCAACGGCAGCTTGATGGCAATTGAGGGCATCACCTCGCCAGACGGGCGCATCTTTGGCAAAATGGGGCACAGTGAGCGCTCGGGCGATAATCTGTATAAAAACGT
>JAGPHI010000184.1 GCA_018055565.1 Oscillospiraceae bacterium
TAATTACATTCATCTTTTGCGCAAGGCGCTGATCAAAGCGGGGTTTGCGCAGGTGCCTGTTGCAAGCTTAAATTTTTCGGGCCTTGAGCGCGACAGCGGCTTTCGCCTTTCGCTGCCGCTTTTACGCAAATTTTTGGCCGCGGTATACTATGGCGACGAGATGATGTGCCTTGCCAATCAGTTGCGCCCGTATGAAAACGAGCGCGGCACGGTAAACGCGCTTTGCGCAAAATGGCAGAGCGAAATTGCAGCGCAGTTTTATCAAAAGCGCGGCGTAAGTTTTGCCGATATGCAGCGCAATTTTGTGGCCATTGCCGATAGCTTTGCCGCAATTCCCATCACTAAAACGCCAAAAGTAAAGGTGGGCATTGTGGGGGAAATCTATGTAAAATATTCGCCCCTGGGCAATAACCATTTGGAGCGCTTTTTGCAAAGCGAGGACTGCGAAGTAAATTTGCCCGGCCTTTTGGGCTTTTTACAATATTGCATTTTTAATAGCCGCAAGGACATCAAGCTTTACGGCGGCTCTGCCATTAAAAAGCGCTTTTTGCAAGCGGCACTGGCCTTCACCGTAAAGCGCGAGGGGGCGATGCTTGCCGCCATTCGCCGTCACAAGGGCCTGCATGCGCCTGCGGTGTTTCCGGTGATGAGCAAAATGGCAGACGGCGTTATCGGCCACGGCGCCAAAATGGGCGAGGGCTGGCTTTTAACAGCTGAAATGATGGAGCTGGTTTCCAGCGGGTTTGAAAACATTGTTTGCGCACAGCCGTTTGGCTGCCTGCCAAACCACATTTGCGGCAAAGGCATGGTAAGCAAGATACGCGCCATTTACCCGAAAGCCAATATTACCCCCATTGATTACGACCCCAGCGCCACCGAGGTAAACCAAGAAAACCGCATCAAGCTGATGCTGGCTGTTGCGCGCGAGCGCCTAGATGCGTCAAATGGGGGCGGCAGCGCCCCGCATTTATCTACGCCCGCCTTTTCGGCAGAGTCCCCCGCGCCGCTGGCCGTGCCTGCGCTTTCTTACATGTAATTAGTATTATTTTGTATAAATAATACTAATAGTAAACTTGTTTTTCGATATATTGAAAAGTTTACAGATTATTTCAAATATAGTCTTGACATTCTCTATGAAAAACGATATAAAATGTATAGACTATTTACATGGGCAAAGCGCCTATGTTACCAACAGGGAGGATTACAGATGATTTTTGAACGCGTTCGCGAAATTATTTGCGAGCAACTGGAGCTTGAAGAGGACCGTGTAACCATGGATTCGGACATTGCGGCCGATTTTGAAGCCGACAGCCTTGACGTGGTGGATTTAATCATGTCTTTAGAGGACGAGTTTGGCCTTGAAGTGCCGGACGAAGAGGTGGAGAATTTCCGTGTAGTGGGCGATCTTGTGCGCTACATTGAAGAAAACTCGTAAGCTTTTAATCTTTTGCAATAAAATATTCGTCCGCCGCAAAGACGGGCGCACGGACGCCTCCTTTTTAGGGAGGCGTTCTTTTTGAAAAACCGAAGCTGGCAACAAGCGCGCTTTGAAAGGAACGATTAACATGGACAACAAAAAACTGGTCGAGGCCATTACCCCCATTAACGAGGATTTTGCCCAATGGTACACCGACATCTGCCTGAAAGCAGAGCTTGTGGATTATTCCACCGTGAAGGGCTGCACAATTTTGCGCCCCTATGGCTATGCCATTTGGGAAAACATTACGCATATTTTAGACGGCATGTTTAAAGAAACCGGCCACGAAAACGTGGCGATGCCGCTTTTTATCCCCGAAAGCCTTTTGCAAAAAGAAAAAGACCATGTGGAGGGCTTTGCCCCCGAGGTGGCCTGGGTTACTATGGGCGGCGGCGAGCAGCTGGAAGAACGCATGTGTGTGCGCCCCACCAGCGAAACCCTGTTTTGCGACCATTTTTCCCATGTGCTGCATTCCTGGCGCGAATTGCCGATGCTGTATAACCAATGGTGCAGCGTAGTGCGCTGGGAAAAAACCACGCGCCCGTTCCTGCGCAGCCGCGAATTTTGGTGGCAAGAGGGGCATACCATCCACGAAACCGCCGAAGAAGCCATCCACGAAACCGAGCAGCAGCTGAATACTTACGCCACTTTTTGCGAAGAATATTTGAAAATTCCGGTCATTAAAGGGCGCAAAACCGATAAAGAAAAATTTGCCGGTGCAGAGGCCACATATACCATTGAAGCCATGATGCATGACGGCAAAGCGCTGCAAAGCGGCACCAGCCATTATTTTGGCGACGGCTTTTCGCGCGCATTTGATGTAACCTTTGCCGGGCGCGACAACACGCTGCAATATCCGCACCAAACCAGCTGGGGCGTATCTACACGCCTTGTGGGCGCGATTATCATGACACATGGCGACAACGAAGGCCTGATCCTTCCGCCCGCCATTGCGCCGTATCAATTGGTGATTGTGCCGGTGGCAGCGCATAAGCCCGGCGTGCTGGAAAAAGCAGCCGAACTAAAAAGCCGTTTAAAAGGCCTTGTGCGTGTGAAATTGGACGACAGCGACAATTCGCCCGGCTGGAAATTTAGCCAATGGGAGATGAAGGGCGTGCCCTTGCGTCTTGAAATTGGCCCGCGCGACATCGAGCAAAACCAATGCGTTTTGGTGCGCCGCGACACGCGCGAAAAAACCATTGTTTCGCTGGACGCGCTGGAAACCGAAATCCCCGCGCTTTTAAACGCGCTTGCCGAAAGCCTGTACCAAACCGCGCTTGCCAACCGCGAAAAACGCACCGTGTCTTGCACCAATATGGACGAGGTGCTTGCCGCAGCAAACGGCGAAAACGGCTTTATCCATGCCATGTGGTGCGGCGATGCCGCCTGCGAGCAAGCAATGAAAGACCAAGCCGGCCTTTCCAGCCGCTGCATGCCATTTGACCAAGCGCCCATCAGCGACGTTTGCCCTGTATGCGGCCGCCCCGCAACCAGCAAAGTAATTTGGGGCAAAGCATACTAATTCAAACCCAATAATAGTTTTAAAAAGCGGCACCCAGTGCCAACAGGCTGTGCGAATTGTATTCACACAGCCTGTTTTTTTGCGTGCAAACGGCGCACGCTATGCCTTTTGGTGCGTGCACTGCGCTTTTTGGCATGCACACGCTTTTTGGCATGCACACGCTTTTTGGCATGCACTTCGCTTTTTGGCCTGCCCGCTATGCCTTTTGTGTACACCCACTCCGCTTTTGGCCTGCACGCACTCCACGTTTTGGCCTGCGCACTCCCCTTTTGGCACGAGATGCATCAAACTTCGCCTATGTTCGCGCTAACACACACGCGATGCGCCCGTTTTTGCGCATCGCGGCCTATTTTCGCGCAGGATGTGGGCAAAATAAACCATCTTGTATTTTATTGTCGCATCATGCGTTTTTAAAAATACAGCTTGTTTTTTAAGTGCACATGATGTGCATTTAAAATATACCGTGCGTTTTTTATGTGCACTAGAACCGCTTTAAAATATACAATATGTTGTTTTTCGACACAATAAGCCTTGTTTTGCAGCAGATGAAGATAATTTTTTTGCACGTAATGCGCAAAGCTGCATTTTATAAAGTACGATTTATCGCTATTTTATTTTTTGCATAACAATTGTTAGAATTATTTTCAGCTATCAACCGATTGCTTTTTAATGCACGCATTTTTTGAAAACCGTGCTTAATGAATTGCAGCAAGGCGTTTACCGCGCATTTGCGAAATGCACGCAGCAGTATGCAGCGAGCACG
>JAGPHI010000185.1 GCA_018055565.1 Oscillospiraceae bacterium
TAATATGGTATAATAACTGCATGCAGTTATTATACCTTGATGTCCCCACGCGCAGAGCGCGGGGATGACAATTATCCCATATCAGAGATATGGGATAATAATCGCAAGGCGATTATTATTGGCCATGTGGCTATGCCACGGCCATCTGATTTAAAAGCGCCGGCCAAAGGCCGATGCGCAATTATACCATATCCTGCGGATATGGTATAATAACTGCATAGCAGTTATTATATCTTTATGTCCCCATGCACAGCTTGGGGATATCAAGTATACCATATGTTCATTATAGCAAGGCAAGCGTGTATGGCGCTGCCTGCGGAAAGGCGGTGTGCGTTTGCCGGCATTTATACCATGCAGCCCTGTTATGCTTTTGCCCGAAACCTTGCCCGCGGTAAAAATTTTGCATTTTAACGGCGCGCCGCGGCGCGACACAGTATATGCCTATGCGCGCATTTCGGCATGCGGCGATGCGCTGCATTGCAGCTTTTTGCGCTTTGAAGAAGCGCCCGCCGCGTCCGTGCGCATGGCGCTTGCCATCACCTCGGCCGATTGCACGAACGCGTTTGCGCTTGTGTCTGTCAGCTTTGCGGGGCAAGCCTCGTTTGATTATTACGAAACAGGCAAAGAGCCGCAAAATATGCCCATTGCCGCGCCCCATGTATACAAGGGCACCGACGAGCAGGGCTTTTATAACGGGGCAGATTGCACTGTGCCGCTAGACACCCTAGCAAAGCTTTTGGATAAGGCCTTTGTGCCGGGCGCCGTGTTTGCGGGCAATGTATACAGCTACGATATTACCGAAGCCGCGTTTGGCGCGGCGTTTGCGGTGCCTATCTCGGAAAGGATACCCACAGCTGCCGGTTTTGAGGCATTTACCTGCGTTTCGTTTGAATAACCGTATTGTATAAAGGAGTGTAAAACATGATCAAGTTTCTTTTAAAAATCCTGGCGCTCGCCGGCGCCCTTTTTGCCGCACTGGCAGGGTATGAATATTGGAAAAAGCATAGCGCCGCTGATTATATTGAAATTTATTCCGATGACGAGGACGACACATTTTAGTGTGCCCGATATCGTAAACTTTCATAAACCACTTGCAAGCGCTGGCAAAAAAGTGTAAAATAAGGGAAGAATCGAACAAAGGAGGGTTTAGCCATGAGCGAGCCAACGGCCATATTTTCCATTTATGATGATAAGGACAAAGAAATTCGCGATATCCTTACCGAGGTGTATACTGCCCTAAAGGAAAAGGGCTATAACCCTATTAATCAAATTGTAGGCTATATTCTGTCCGAGGATCCCACCTACATCACCACGTATCAAGGCGCGCGCAACAAAATCCGCAAGGTGGATAGGGATGACCTTTTGCAAGCGCTGCTCAAAAGCTATCTCGGCGCATAAGCATCGCGTCAAACGGCAGGGTGCGTGCCTTTTAAGGGCAGGGCACCCTGTTTTGCTTGGCCGCGGGGCAGTGTGCGGCAAATAGCATTTGTAAAGCGCGCGCTTATGTAGTATACTATTAAAGATATCTCAATTTTAGGAGGAATACAAAATGGCTTTTACACCAAAGCTCACATATAAAGGGCGTCCGCTGGTGCGCTGCAAAAACGATATTTATTATGGCAGCCTTGCGGATCCGTTTGTTATTTTCATGCAAATACTCACCACCAAAAACGAGGGCGGCGTGGACGTGGCTGACCGCGTGCACATCACGCTTTTGTCTACCGATATGACAAAAAGCCCGATTGACCGCATGATTCGCCAAACCGACAAGCACGGCTTGTTCAGCGCGCTGGATTTTGGATGCATCTGGCTGGAACGCGCACTTTTAGAAAACGCGTAAATTGTATGAATAAAAGCCGAGGCGCTTTGTCATGTTGACAGAGCGCCTCGGCTTTTTGGTATACCGCGCAAAGTGTGCGAAATACACGTTGCGCGGTGTAAATGAAGTGCGGTGTGAATGCTATGCAGTATACACGATGCGAAGCGTAAATACGATGGCGTGAGCGATGCGCGTTGTCAATGCGCGGCTGGCCTATTTGCGTTTTTCCAATGTTTCATACACATGACGGTCCGACACGCTTTTATAAGACGGGCGGATAATTTTTCCGCAGTTGATTAATTCTTCAATGCGATGCGCGCTCCAGCCCACAATGCGGCTCACGGCAAAAATGGGCGTGTAAAGCTCTAAGGGCAAATCCAGCATGCTGTATACAAAGCCGCTGTAAAAATCGATATTGGCCGAAACGCCTTTGTAAATGCGGCGCTCCTCGCCGATAATTTGCGGGGCAAGGCGCTCTACAGCCGCATACAATTCGTATTCGGCAAAGCGCCCCTTTTCTTCGGAAAGGGTTTTTACATAGTTTTTAAAAATATTCGCGCGCGGGTCACTAAGCGAGTACACAGCATGCCCCATGCCATAAATTAGCCCAGCATTATCAAAGGCCTCTTTGTGCAAAAGCGCACGCAGATGCGCCGCGATGGCGGCTTCGTCCGTCCAGTCGGGCAGCTGCTTTTTCATGTCCTCAAACATCTGCACCACCTTGATGTTTGCGCCGCCGTGCTTGGGGCCTTTTAAGCTGCCCAGTGCCGCCGCAATGGTGGAATAGGTGTCGGTGCCCGAGCTTGACACCACATGTGTGGTAAAAGTGGAGTTGTTTCCGCCGCCGTGCTCGGCGTGCAGCACTAACGCCAAATCCAAAATGCGTGCTTCAAACTCGGTATATTGGCTGTCGGGGCGCAAAATGTACAAAATGTTTTCGGCGGTGGAAAGCTCGGGGCTGGGGTTGTGGATATACAGGCTGTTGCCCAAAACATAATGATTATACGCTTGATAGCCATACACCGAAAGCATGGGGAAAAGCGCAATCAGCTGCAAGCATTGGCGCAGCACATTGTCTATCGAATTATCGTTTGCGTTTTTGTCATAACCATATAGCGTCAGCACGCTGCGCGCAAGCGTGTTCATCATATCGGCGCTGGGCGCTTTCATGATAATATCGCGCACAAAATTGGTGGGCAGGCTGCGATAGTTTGCCAAAAGCTGTTTTAGCTCCGAAAGCTGCTCGCCATTGGGCAATGCGCCGAACAAAAGCAGATAAATCACTTCTTCAAAGCCATAGCGCTTTTCCGATACAAAGCCGCTTACAATATCTTGGATGTTAATGCCGCGATAATATAGCTCGCCCTCGCATGGCAGGCTTTCACCGTTTACCTTTTTGCTGGATTGAATTTCGCTAATTTCGGTAAGGCCGGTCAGCACGCCATTGCCGTTTAAATCGCGCAGGCCGCGGTTTACCGCATATTTGGTGAATAAATCGGGGCTGATGGTGCTGCTTTCAATGCAAAGGCTGCTCAAAGCCTTAATTTGCGGTGTTACCTCGGTAAAATCGATAATTTGATTCACTGCCATACTGTTATCCTTCCTTTCGTCAAAGCGTAAAGCTTATATGTGTATAAACAATAGACGTTCTCTATCCTATGATATCTTACAGCATGCGCAAAAAATAGAATACTGTGTGATGCGCGCGGCGCAAAGCTCGGCGGCATGGAAGCCTATAAACCCAGCGGCATAGGGCACACAAGCCCGCCGGGCAGGCAAGCGCGCACAGCGCCGCAGCTAATGCGGGCATAGGATAGCGCAATGCCTTGTTATAACGGCTTAAATAAATCATACGATGCATCGGCAATTTTGATATCCGATGCATGGCTATGTGTGTGGGCATGGGTTGCGGGGCGCTCGCAAGTAGTTAGC
>JAGPHI010000008.1 GCA_018055565.1 Oscillospiraceae bacterium
CACAATGGCGTTGATTTTTTCTTTGGTTTGTGTGCTTACATCGGGATGATTATTGAGCGCGCGCGACACGGTGCTGACGGCGTATCCCGATTCCCGCGCAATATCTTTAATGGTCATAGCAGATGCCTCTTCCTTGTATGGATTTACAAAACACGTCAGCCACACAGCGTGCACAGGCCAAAGCAGACGGAATTTGCGTGAAATTGCGCACAGTTGCTCAAAACGGAAAGGATATCGGTAACGTTACTGGAAACGTTACCGGAAGTTTCTGTATTCATCATACTCCTGATGGTACACACATTGCAAGCAGTTTTTGGCAATTTTGGCGTTTTGTGCGGAACAATCAATTTTGTTTTGTGCAAATTGCCTGTGTTTTCGCTTTTTTTGGGCAAAGCGGCACGCGCGCAAATGCAGAAATTTAAAAAACGTTCATTTTTAAATTGGGCGAAATGCTTGTAAATGCGCGTAATCTGCGGTATGATACAGGTACACAAATAATCTGCACAGCGGGTTATTTTGCGCATCTGCTTTCGGCGGGCGCGCTTATTGCAATGGCCGCGGCACAGCCGCAAGGCCATATTGTATTGCGCTTGTGCGCAATGTGGGCAGCAATACCATAACCAGACAGCAAATATAAAACGAAAAGGAACGGATATTTACAATGGCTTTATTTGGTAACAGTTTTAACCGCCCAGGCCCTGGTGTGCCTAAGGATGCGCCGAAAAAGAAGGGCATTATGCGGTTTTTTGAAATTATTGGGCGCGACATGGGCGATTTGTTTAAGCTGAACGTGCTTGTGGCGCTATTGCTTACACCGATGCTGATTTGTGTGGTGTTTGCCTCTATTTCGTGGCCGTACATGGGCTTAATCTTAATTTGGTTTGCGCTGTATTTGGTGGCTTCTATTTTGTTTGGCCCCACAATGGCGGCGGCGCACTTGGTGCTTACACATCGGCTGCGCGACGAGCCATGCTATATGTGGCACACCTTTAAGCGCGGCTTTAAGGATAATTTTAAACAGGCGGCTCCCCTGGGCGTGTTTTTTAGCGCGTTGTTTGCACTGGAAGGCTTTGCGGTTGTGATGTTTATATCGGGCTTTTCGGGCAAACTGAATGTGTTTGTTATGGCGGTGCTGCTGTTCAATCTGTTTTTGGTGCTTACCATCAGCGTGTATGCATTTTTACAGGTGATTTATTTAGATTTAAAAAACTTTGCCATTGTAAAAAACAGCCTTTTGCTAACCTTTGGCATGGCAAAACGCAGCTTGCCCGCAGGCATATGGCTGATTGTTTGTACCTGCGCTATGGCTATTTTGAATCCGTTTTTTGCTGTGATTCCCCTGCTTTTATTTGCGCCCGTGCTGATTTTGCTGGTGGCGGATATGTGGCTTTGGCCCACAATGGAAAAAATGTTTCATATTAGCGAATTAATTGCACAGCGGCGCGACGGCACTGCCCCGCAGGCTGGCGCAAGCGCGGCGCTTGCCTCAGCGGAGGAGCAGGCGGCACAGCCCGAAGTGGATACACAGCCCGACGAGGACGAATAGGCCTATAAGGCATATAATCGGCGCGCACAAATTGGCCGATAAAGGGGCAAAGGCCGATAAGCGCACAGGCGACAAATGGCGCTATATAACACATATAAAAACGCGTGCTTCACACAGTGGTGAAGCACGCGTTTTTTTACGGTTATGCCATTCGCTTTATTAGTAGCAATAGCGTATGTGGCGATGCCACGGCCATTTGATGCAAATGCGCCCGCCAAAGGCAGATGCGCCATGCAACCGCCGTGATACACAGTATTTATGCTTTTGCTCGTTCATGCCGAAACAAATGCTGCGCCCTTACAAAGCCGTTGCGCTCTAAAAACGCCTGGCTTTTCACGTCTACGCGCGGGCACGCCACTTCTACACTATCACAGCCCAACGTGGCCATTTGCCTTGTTAGCGAGATTAAAAGCCCTGTGCCGATGCCCTGCGAGCGATGCGATTCCAGCACAAATAAATCGTTAATCACGGCCACCAGCGCACAGCGTGATAGCGTTAGCTTTACTTCCATATCCGCAAAGCCCACAGGCTCGCCCTCTACCAGTGCCAGGGCAAGGCGGCGATGCGGATCTTGCAGATTGTTTTTTAAAATGCCGTCAAAGATATCGCGCGCAAGCGCCTCTTGCCGATAGCTGCAAATCAGCTTATATACAGCATCGGCATCATCTTGCGTTACAGTGCGCACCAACATACGCGCGTTCCTCCTGTTTGATAGTACGCTTTTTAAATGGATTGTGTGCGATTGTGTGCTATTGTATTGCGGCGCTTACAAAGCCTGCGTCGTTTGCGGCAGAGGCTGCCGATAAAAGCGCATCGCCCGAAAGCTTGCCGCCGGATATGCGCATGGCCAGTGCCGGCGCGCCGTTTTGTGCGGATTTCGCAGCCGCAGCGGCAAAAAGCGCGCTATCCAGCTGCATAACACCGTCTACTTCCTTTACACTATCGGCAAAATCTAAAAGCAGATGCTCTGCGCCATAGGTAAACGGATTTGCCACGGTGGCGGCATCGCCGCTGCCCAGTGCCGGCACAGACGAATATTCAAACCAGCACACAGCGCCTGCGTTTTTGCATTGCGCTTGCCATGTGGACACACAATCGGCAAGCACTTTGGCTTTATCGCGCGTGTCGTCACCCACGCGATAGCCGGCTAAATCAAGGCCAAACCCGCTTGGAAACTGCACACCCGATACGATAATCTCTTTAAATCCGAGGCTTAAAGCCTCGGCAATCACATCGGTAATATACGCGTTTGCCTCGGCGGAATACGGGTTCAGCCACGGCACGCCGCCCATCTCGGCTTTATTGTTCAGCCACAAAAAGCCTTCCTTGTCCATATAGGTAACGGCCATATTGCGGTTTTGCTTCGGGGCGCTGGCGTCTTTAAACGCATAGATAGAGGCAATCGGCGTAATGCCGTTTTCCATAAATATTTTTGCTGCCGCCGCGGCATCATAGGTGGCGTCCGAAATATTGGCTTTTGCGCTTGGCAATGCCGACGGATAATACAAAAATCCGCGTTCGTCCTTTAGCGGAAGCACCGCCGCGCTTACGCCCTGCGAAGCCAGCGTGCGCGCCGTTTCGCTTGCGCGCTCGGGGCTGTCTACAGCAGAAAGCGCCACATACGCCCAATTGCCGCCAGAGCTTGTCGGCAAGGCTGCGGGCACAGTTTCGCTCGGTGTGCTTTCGGGCGGTGCCGTTTCGGGCATGGAAGAAGCAGGCGGCGCAGACACAGGCGCAGACGAAGACGCGTCGCCTTGCGTAAACCCTGCTTTCATCGAATACCACAGCTTTGTGCCGAGGTCAATGCCGGGCTTTGCAATCAGCCATCCCAGTAAAAACAGCACAACAAGAAACACCGTAAAGCGCAGCACGCGGCGCACAACTAAGCTGCGCTCTGCCTGCCCCGTAAAGCTACGGCGATAACGCTTAATCTTTTTTTGCTTGTGTTGTTTCATGGGTTGGCCTCCTTTTAAAGCCGATTAGCAAACCGGCCTAATGTGCAGGCGGGCTTTTTGCAATACCTTTGTTAAAACGTAATCATATGCCCTGTAAAGCCATAAATGGCCAGCGAGAGAATGCCAATATAAATCAGCGTGATGGGCAGGCCCTTAAACGTGGCAGGCACGCTGCGGCTTTGCAGCTTGCGCTGCCCCTCCGTAACGATTACAACGGCCATCACATAACCGATGCCGCTGCCAATGGCAAAGCCCAATGTTTCCAAAAGGGTAAAATTTTGCATCGTAGTAATAAAAAGCGTGCCTAAAATACAGCAGTTAAACGTGGCCATCGGCAGCACCGCCACCACGTTTTTGGCGCTTTCCATTTTAAAAATAAACACCAGCACGCCCAAAACGATAAAAAACGCCGCCGCGCTGCACAGCACCATCACCAAAGGACGGATATACGCTTTATAAGGAAGCGGTGCCAAAAAAAAGTTTACAAAATAGGCAAGCGGTGCCGAAATAATCTGAATAAAGCATAAAAGAGCGCCAAAGGTTAGGCTGTCTACCGTTGTGTCGTCTACCAGCTTAACTAGGCGGCTTACGCCCAGCGCGCGGGAGAACACGGCGTTCTGCGCAAATACGGCAATGATGGCGTATAGGAAGAACGAGCCCAGAGAACGCATTACATCAACCATCTGCCTTCTTCGCCCCCATATTAATTTTTTTCTTGATATAATTCACGCCGCTGCGCCAAATGCCAATTAAGATCCCCAAAAGGATAAACCCGCCAAACGGCAGCTTTAATAACGGCAAAAGCGCATGCTGCAAGACAGGCATGCCATAAAGCGTGCCGTAGGCAAGCAATTCGCGCAGGGCACCCACAATTAAAATAATCATAATATAGCCGCACGAGGTTAAAAACCCTTTGCGCACCGCAGTGGAAAGGCGCTCTTTTTGCGGGCGCTCGTAACGCTTGATGATAATCGGGTCCACCACCAAAAGCGGCAGATAAAGCCCAACGTTTGCAATATCCGCGCTGGGATAAAGCGTGGTTAGGATAAAATACACGCCGATATACAGCGTGGCGGCGGTAAGCGAATAGGTGAGCCCGCGAAATCGAAAATACGAATAGCGGCTTAAAAAGGCCGCCACAACGCGTGTGGGCATCAATAAAAGCAAAACTGCCATAGAAAGGATAACCGCGCTTTTCATCGTGGTGGCAGCCACCACGATGGGCGCAAGGCCCAGCCCCTGCATGATAACAGGATTGTTTAAAAACATGCGGTCTTTATGCGCGATGCGCTCCATATTATCCGCATAATATTTCAGTTTTTCAGATTTCACGGCGCAGCACCCCCTTTTTGTGTGCGGTAAGGCGCGTGACCACGCGGTCGATATAACCAGACAGGGAGTTTACGGCCAAAAGCGCAAAGCATACGCCCGTTTCGTAATTGCCAAAATAGCGGAACATCATTGTGGCAACGCCCAATAAAATGCCATACACAAGGCGCGAAAGCTCGTTTTTGGGCAAAGTGACAGGGTCGTTAATCAAAAACACCGAAGCAAACAGCATCGCGCCCGACAAAAGCTCATATTTCAGCATTGCGGTGCGTGCTTCCACATGCACCCACGGCATTGATAGGCCAATATCACCCAAACGCGGAAACACAAAGGCAATCAGCATGCAAACCGCCAAAAACGAAACAGGTGCGGTTAAGGTGATGCGCCTGCGCGCCCAAAGGTATGCGGCACATGCCAAAACCACCAAAACAGCCGTTGCGCCCATTGGCCCTGCGTAATTGCCCAAAATTAAATTAAACGTGCTGATATTGGGCAAACCGCCGGTTTTTAATGTGTGGGCGCTGCTTTCCACAAGCGGCAGCCCCGCAGTGGATAGCACATGCTCCCATCCCATAGAAAATGGCTCGGGGAATAAAAAAACTTGGCTGGGCCAGCTAACAGCTGCCACCGCGTATCCCAGCGCCGGCGGGCTAAACGGATAAGCCCCCCATCCGCCAAACGCGGCCTTGCCAATTAAAACCGCCACGCACACGCTCACAACCACAACGTAATAATGCACGCTTGCAGGCAGCATCATCACCAGCACTAAGCTTAGTGCCACAGAGCTGTTTTCGGTTTTATCGTATTTAGTGTGGCGCAATATCGCCACCAAACGGTCGCACACAATCGCCGTGATAATCGCCACAAGGCATACCGCGGCGGGGCGCGGCCCGTAAAAATAACAAGACATTGCCAAAAGCGGCAAAATCATGCAAATGGTGTCGCGCCCAATTTCATAGCTTTCGTGCACAGGGCGCAAAGACGCTTGTTCTGCGTTCAAATGAAAACCTCCATGCGAATTAACGCGCAAAAAGTACGGATAAAGCCATTATGGCAAAAGTGCTTCGGGCAAGCCGTGCAAAGCAAAAATGGCAGATGCAGGGTCCTGCGCGCCAAAAATAGCGCTGCCTGCCACCAAAACGTCTGCGCCGGCCTGTGTGCAAAGCCCGCCGGTTACAGCGTCAATGCCGCCGTCTACTTCTATCATCAATGCAAGGCCCTGCCGCTGCGCCTCGGCGCGCAAAGCACTTATTTTACAAGTGGCGTTTGGCATAAAGCGCTGCCCGCCAAAGCCCGGCTCCACGCTCATCACCAGCACCATGTCCAGCGCAGCAAGATAAGGAAACACGGTTTCAACCGGCGTTGCGGGCTTTATGCAAAGCGCAGCCTTCACGCCGCGCGCCTTGATGGCGGCCAGCACGGCGCTGACATCGTCTGCTGCTTCAATGTGAAAGGTAATCAGCGATGCACCCGCATCGCAAAAGGCGTCAATATAGCGCAAGGGATGTTCAATCATCAAATGCACATCATAAAATGCGTCGATTTGCTTTGAAAGCGATTGCAAAACCGGAATGCCAACAGAAATATTGGGCACAAACGCGCCGTCCATCACATCGATATGCAGCCAGTCCGCGCCGCCTTGCAGCACCATGCGGCAATCCTCGCCCAGGCGCGTAAAGTCCGCCGCAAGGATGGAAGGGGATACTTTAATCACAAAAATCCTCCGTAGATACGGCGGTTTAGCCGCCGCCGATTCGCGTTATTTCTTTCATTCTACAATAAATAGCAAAAAAAATCAAATTGCCGATAGCGCGGCGCTTGGCTTTGCGGGGCAAAACGGCACCTTTGCGCGATATATGCGCGTGCATATACGCATTGCTGTATCCGCCTTTGCCGCGGGGCTAGGAATGGTTTGCCTCCAGCAGCGTTGTGCGCAATGTTTGTATTTTGCGATCGGGCATCGTGCACACCAGCACCTCTACTGCATCGCCTGCTTGATGCATTTGCACTGCGGCCACCAGCTCTGCCGTGGTTTTGGTTTCCACACCGTTTAGCGCCAAAATGGCATCCCCCGCCTTTACGCCCGCTTGCGCAAGCAGGCTGTCGGGCGAAATCTCGTCAATCACCAGTGCGTTGATTGGCAGCTGCAAAAAATATTGCTCTTCGGCGCTGGGCACACGCACGCGCACGCCGAGGGCGGCGCGCGGCACAAAGCCCAAATGCAAAAGGCTGTCGATAATCGGCTTTGCCGTGCCGATGGGAATGGCAAAGCCCGCTTCACTGCCGCTGCCGTCGCCATAGGGCGTGCAAATACCAATCACCTGCCCAAAGCGGTTAAACAGCGCGCCGCCGTAATTGGCACCGCCCAGCGCCTTGTTCATCTGTATCAAATCCGAAAGGTGAAACACGCCCTCGCCTGTCAGCACACTGGCTTTGCGCCCAAGCCCAGCCACGATGCCCTCTGTTAGCGTGCCGGAAAGGCTGCCGCCCGCCGCGCCGATGGAAAGCACGCGCTCGCCAATTTCGGCGCTGTCGGTGGCCGCAAACGATGCGGGCACAAGGCCGCTTGCTTCTACGTGCACCACGGCAAGGCCGCTGTAATTGTCGCTGCCCACCAGCTGCGCCGAAAGCGTATCGCCCGAGGCCAGCACGGCCTTGCAATATAGCGCATCCTGCACAATATACGCGCTTGTTACAATATAACCATCTTCGCTCATAATAATTCCCGTGCCGGCAGTTTGCCATTCGGCCATGTCGGACGTAAGCACCAAAATATCCACCACGCTGTTTGCTGCGTGCTGATACAATTCGCTGCCGGATAAGGCGCGCGCATCTTCGGGCAGCTCCTGCACAGACAATGCGTGGTCGGCCTTATAAAAAGCGTTTTCGGGCACGCGCTGCAAAGAATCGGCAGCAGGCACATGCGGCACGATGGCAGCGCCGTCACGCGCATTTAGCATGAAGGCGCAGGCAAACAAAAGCCCCAGCGCAAGAAATGCAAAGCATAAAAACAGTATCGCCCAAATGCCCGCCGCATAACGCTTAATCGGCTTTTTTACCGTTGTCGGTTTTTCCATCGGCTCTCTCCGTTTCTTTCAGGCTTACCGCTTTTATGCAGGTAATACTACCGTTAAAATGTGATAATTCTTTGAAATGGCGTTTTATCGCTTGGCAAACGGCTCTGTGGGCAAGGTGAACGAAAACTCGCAATAGTCGCCCTCTTTGCTGTTTACCCAAATTTTGCCGCCCGAAAGGTTAATCAATACCTTGCAGATATGCAGCCCCAAGCCGCTGCCCGTTGTGTTAAGCCCGCGGCTTTTATCTTCTTTATAAAAGCGCTCAAACACAAGCGGCAGCGCCTCTTCGGCAATGCCCGCGCCCGAATTGCGGATGCTTACGGTTACGGCATCCTTTGCGCTTGTTACCGTAAAACGGATGGTGCCGCCCACATCGCAAAACTTAATGGCGTTATCCACCAAATTATACACAACTTGATATACTAAATCCGCATCGGCAAACACCGTGGTTTTGCTGGGTGTAAGCCCCACAATTTCTATTTGATTTGCCTCAAGGCGCTGCTCGGCCGCAAACACAACGCCCGTAATGGTTTCCCATATATCATATTGCACGGCGTTTACCTTATATTCGCCCGCCTCCAGCTTTGTGATGTCTAGCATGTTTTTAATCAAGCGCGTAAGGCGCCCCGATTCTTCCGAAACAATGCCAAGATAATGCCCGTGGCATTCAGGCGGAATCGTGCCGTCCAGCATGCCGTCCACAAAGCCCTTAATGCTCGTCATGGGCGTGCGCAGCTCATGCGCAATATTGCCCATAAAGCTGCGGCGCGAAGAATCGTTTTTTTCAAGGCTGTTCGCCATATTATTAAATGTAAGCGCCAGCTGCGCCACCTCGTCGTCGCCCTCCACAGGCACGCGTGCAGCAAAATCGCCGCCGCCAAAGCGCCGCGCCGCTTCTGCAATGCGCCGCAAAGGCGTGGTGGTGCGCGAAGTGAGCACAATGGATAAAATGCACGACACCAATAGCATTAGCCCCGCCGACAGGATAAACGAGGAAAACATATCCGTGAGATAGCGCGCCAGGCTTTCTGCGTCTGTAGCGGCAAAAATAAAGCCCTCTAAAACGCCCTCGCCCGCCACAATGGATTTACCCACAACATAAAAGCGCCGAGGGAAAAACCCGCCCAGCGTGCCCATTTCGGTATACGAGCCGTTCCGCGCAATCTCGTCCAGCACCTTTTGCGGCACCGCGCGCTGCGATTCCTCCAGCAAAAGCTTGTCGGCCAAAACGGGCGTGCCCATAGAATCCGTTAAAATCACCAGCGATTCCGATGCGCGCGCCGTAATGGCAAGCTCTCGCGCAAGCATGGCAAAGCGCTCGGGGTTTTCCCCAAGCGTGCCGGCCTTTCGCGCCTCTTGCACCAGCGCATAGGCGTTGTCGATGGTGTTTTGCAGTGATTTGTTTTTCTCCTCGCCAAAATACCCCATCGACAGATACATCTGGATGAAGCCCATCACGGCACTGCTGCACAAAAGCAAGGTGGCCGTGGAATAAAAATAGCGAGAAACGATGCTTTTGCGCATTAATCCTTAACCTCAAATTTATAGCCGACGCCCCACACGGTTTTTAAGGTCCACGCCTCGCTTGCACCCTCCAGCTTTTCGCGCAGACGCTTTACGTGCACGTCAATGGTGCGGGAATCGCCGTAATATTCAAACCCCCACACCTCGTCCAATAGCTGGTCGCGCGTGAACACGCGGTTGGGGTGGCTGGCAAGATAATATAAAAGCTCCATTTCTTTGGGCGGCGCTTCCACCACGTTGCCGTCTATTTTTAGCTCATAGCGCGTTAAATCTACAACCAGCTTGTCAAATTCAATCACGCCGTCCTTTGTAGCTTCGGTGGGCACACAGCGGCGCAGCACGGCCTTGATGCGCGCCACCACCTCTTTTGCGTCAAAGGGCTTTACGATATAATCGTCTGCGCCAAGCTCAAGCCCCAGCACCTTATCAAAGGTTTCACCCTTTGCCGTAAGCATAATCACAGGCACCTGCGATACCGCGCGGATGCGGCGGCATGCCTCCCACCCGTCCATGCGCGGCATCATCACATCCATCAGCACAAGGCTGGGCTTTTTATCTTCAAACGTGGCAATGGCCGCCTCGCCGTCGTGCGCAAGCTCGGTTTCATAGCCTTCTTTTTGCAGGTAAAGGCGCAAAAGCTCGCAAATGTTTTTGTCGTCATCTACAATTAAAATCTTTTCCCCAGCCATAATCGGCCTCCCTTTGTGTTTTAGTGTATAGTTTATGTGGTTTTTCTGCGGATATGGTATCATTGCGCATCCGCCTTTAGCGGGCGCTTTTTGATCAAAATGGCCGTGGCATAGCCACATGGCCAATAATAACTGTATATAATTATTATACAACATAATTATGTATAAATAAAGTATAGCAAAGCTTTTCGTTGCACTTAGGGGCAAAATTCGGTATAATATTGTTACGTATAAAACGCGCTGTGCATTTTACCAAAGAAAAACAATGGTTAAGTTTGAAAGCTCTGTCTTTCAAATTGGGTTTTGTGGCGTTTGTGCCAATGATATTGGCACAACTACCCTTGCGGGATAAACGCCCCCAATGCCCCAGAAAGGAATAATTTTAGTATGAAATTAGGAATTGTCGGTTTGCCCAACGTAGGCAAAAGCACACTGTTTAACGCCATCACCAACGCAGGGGCCGGGGCTGCAAACTACCCGTTTTGCACCATCGAGCCCAATGTTGGAGTGGTGCCTGTGCCGGATGTGCGCCTTGATAAGCTGGCCGAAATGTATCACCCCAAAAAATATACGCCCGCCATCATCGAGTTTGTGGATATTGCGGGGCTAGTAAAGGGCGCGTCAAAGGGCGAGGGCCTGGGCAATAAATTTTTAAGCCATATCCGCGAGGTGGACGCCATTATCCATGTGGTGCGCTGCTTTGAAAGCGACGATATCATCCACGTGGAAGGCTCGGTGGGCCCTGCCCGCGACATTGAAACCATTGATTTAGAATTAATTTTCAGTGATATCGAAATTGCCGAGCGCCGCCTTGACCGCAGCAAAAAAGCCATGAAAAACGGCGATAAGGCGCTTGCCGCCGAAGCCGCTTGCATTGAGCGCTTGGTGGCGCATTTGGGCGAGGGCAAAAACGCGCGCGTGTTTGAAACGCAAACCGAGGACGAAGCCCTGCTTTTGGCCGATATGCCGCTTTTGTCTGCAAAGCCCGTAATTTATGCCGCCAATCTCTCGGAAGACGATTTGCTTTCGGGCGTGGCGCAAAACCCGTATTACCCCATTGTGCAAACCATCGCCGCCGCCGAGGGCGCGGGCTGTATGCCCATCTGCGCTAAAATTGAAGAGGACATCGCCGCCTATTCCCCCGACGAGAAAAAGGCCTTTTTGGCCGAGCTTGGCCTTTGCGCAAGCGGCCTTGACACGCTGATTCAAGAGGGATACACGCTGCTTGGCCTAATCAGCTTTCTTACGGCAGGCCCCGAAGAGGTGCGCGCATGGACCATTAAAAACGGCACAAAAGCGCCGGGCGCAGCGGGCAAAATCCATTCAGATTTTGAGCGCGGCTTTATCCGTGCCGAAATTGTGGCCTATGCCGATTTAATGGCGCAGGGCAGCATGGCCGCCGCCAAAGAAAAAGGCCTTGTGCGCAGCGAGGGTAAGGAATATGTGATGAAAGATGGCGATGTTACGTTGTTCCGCTTTAACGTATAAAGCCAATGTAAAACGAATTAGGGAAGCTTGAAAGCAGGCGCTTTCAAACGCATTTTGTGCCTTTAGCAGTGCCGAACCAAGCGGCAAAACATCGCTGTGGCACAAGCTTTCCAAAGAAAGGAATGGGCAGAATGCTGTATCATAAAATAGGGATTATGGGCGCAATGGACGACGAAATTTGCCAAATTTTTGCACGTATGGAGGCCAAAAGCAGCCGCATGCTGGGCGGTGTGGAATTTTTTGAGGGCAAGCTTGCGGGCAAAGACGTGGTGCTTTGCTGCGCGGGCATGGGCAAATCCAATGCGGCTGCGGCAACACAGCTTTTGATTACCGCTTTTGGCGTAGACGCGGTGGTGTTTTGCGGCATTGCGGGCAATATGACAAGCCAAATCGGCGTGGGCGATGCGGTAATATCCAGCGATGTGGTGTATCACGATGCCGAAAACCGCATGATTGCCGAGGCGTATCCGCATTTGCAAGCGTATGTGGCCGATGCCGCACTGGTGCAAGCCGCCGAGGCCGCCTGCCAAGACGCAGGCGTGCATTATCTTGTAGGCCGCGTTGCCACAGGCGATTTATTTATCGGCGAAACCGCCGTAAAAAACCGCATTGCCGCGGCGTTTGCGCCTGCGTGTGTGGAGATGGAGGGCGCGGCCGTGGCGCATATCGCCGCCAAAAACGACACGCCTTTTGTGATTATCCGCATCATGAGCGACGATGCCGATGAAGCAGGCGCCGAAAAGCTGGTGGGCAAGCCCTTTGACCTTTCGGCCTTTATCAAAGATGCCACGCGCATTTGCACGCGCATTGCCGCC
>JAGPHI010000186.1:0-2245 GCA_018055565.1 Oscillospiraceae bacterium
AATTAGCGGCAGTGTAAGCTCGCACGCGGTGGTAAGCGCGGCACACACCAAATCCAGTGCCAACACACCCTTATACCGCGTCAAATACGGCGCAAAGCGCCGCATTAACGCAAATGTTTTGCCTTTTTGCTGCATAATGGTACAATCCCTTCTACATAGCAATACGCGCCGGGGCAAAGCGTTCAGCCGCCCAGCTCTTTCAGCAAACGCTGGCGTTCGTCCCAAAGCTTTTGCGATAAATCCACATAATAACGGTGCGGGTTTTCAAAGCGCTTTACTTCGTCCCACAAATTGTCGATGCCCTCGGCGCAAGCCGCGCGGATATCGCCCAGCGTGGGGAGCGCATACACGCGGCGGCCGTTTTCATAAATGGGTGTCGATAAAAGCACAGCGTGCACATTTGTAAAAGTGCGGGTTTTCCACGTTTGTACGGGGTCAAACAACGAGATGCCCGCGCTTGCGTCCACGGTTTCATCCCAAAGGGCGATATAATCGGCCATTGCCTTGCCTGTTTCATTGTCATAAATGCGCCACAGCTTTTTTAAATGCGGCAGCGTAATCTTTTCGGCGGTTTCGCTCAGTTTCATTTTGGGGATATATTGCCCGTTTTCTTTCACGGCGGCCAGCTTATATACGCCGCCAAACACAGGGTCGCTTTTGCTGGTAATCATGTTTTCGCCAATGCCAAAGCTGTCAAGGCGCGCGCCTTGCAAAAGCAAATCGCGCACAATGTATTCGTCTAACGAATTGGATGCGCAAATGGGCACATCCGCATAGCCGGCAGCATCTAAAAGTGCACGTGCTTTTTTAGAAAGATACGCAATATCGCCCGAATCAATGCGGATGCCACTGGGGCGTATGCCCAACGGCTTTAACACCTCGTCAAACACGCGAATGGCGTTTGGCACACCGCTTTTGGTGACGCTATAGGTATCTACTAATAGTGTACAATTGCTTGGATATAACTGTGCGTAATTTTTAAAGGCCTCGTATTCCGAGGGGAACATCTGCACCCAGCTGTGCGCCATCGTGCCAAGCGCGGGGATGCCAAAAAGGCGGTCGGCCATCACGCAGGCCGTGCCCGCAACACCGCCGATATAAGCGGCGCGCGCGCCCAGCACCGCTGCGTCATAGCCTTGCGCGCGGCGCGAGCCAAATTCCATCACAGGGCGCCCTGCGGCAGCGCGCACAATGCGGCTGGTTTTGGTGCAAATCAGGCTTTGATGATTAAAGGTAACAAGCAAAAGCGTTTCAATCAGCTGCGCTTCAATGGCAGGCCCTTCCACGGTAACAATCGGCTCGCCAGGGAAAATGGGCGTGCCCTCGCGCACAGCCCAGATATTGCAGTGAAACGAAAAATGCAAAAGATAGTCTAAAAATTCCGGCGAAAAACAGCCCTTGTCGGCAAGATAGGCAATATCTTCAGGGCTGAAATGCAAATCGTCGATAATATTGCAAAATTGTTCCAGCCCCGCCATAATGGCAAAGCCGCCGTCATCAGGAATTTTGCGAAAAAACATATCAAACACGGCGGTTTTATCGGTATAACCTTTTTCAAAATAGCCGCCCGCCATCGTCAACTCGTAAAAATCCATCAATAGGGTTAAATTGCGCTCGCTTGTAATATTGTTCATGGGTTACAGTTCCTCTCGTTTGGTATATCCCGCAGCTTTTCTGCCGAAAACTCGCCAAAGCTGCCCTCATATAAAAGCGGCAAGCCCAGCGCGCATGCATCCATCGCATCCACAAGGCTGGTGTCTTTATCAAACTGCACAATGCCCTCCAGCATGTCTGCCACAAAGCCGATGCAGGTGTAATGGCGCGGGCGGTGGCATGGCTTTTTTATGTAATAGCACACGCAGTTCCACATGCCATATTTATACCATTTTGGCTTTGCCAAAAACGGCGCAAGGCGCGCGTCCAGCGTTTGCTTTTGCGCGTCGTTTAGCTGCAAAAGATACACGCGCAAACGGCCTTTTGGGTGATGATTATAAAAATGCGTGCCAAAGCCCTGCGCAATAAAGCCCGAGGGCCAAAGCGTATAGGTAAATTTGCGCCCGAAGGAGTATAGCGGGTTCAGCGTGGGCGAAAAGCTGATGCCTGCGTGCGCGTAAGGCGCGTTGCCCGTGAACAGGCTGATAAACTTGGAAAATCCGGTGCCGGATTGCGTAACGGCTAAATAAACCTGATGCATAACCATTCTCCTTTTTATCGCGTTGGCGCGTAGAATTGCTTTGGCGTGTAT
>JAGPHI010000186.1:2345-3732 GCA_018055565.1 Oscillospiraceae bacterium
GCGTTTATGCTTGCTATGCAAAATCACCGCCGCGGCCACATAGCCCGCGATGGTAACGGCGCTAACGCAAATCAGCACGCGAAAATAGGTGCTTTGTAGAAAATCTTTGGTTTTGCCAAGCAAAAACAGCGTCATATTGCGCTCTACATCCTGCCCAGACAGCAAATCCACCGTGCCGATAATTTCGCCCGCCAGCGAAAGCGTGACCTTGCCGATAATATCGCCCTGTTTTACGGGTGCGTCTATGGAATCCGGCATATAAAATTTCTTTTGCAGCACGCTTGCGTCGGCATCTTTTGGCAAAATGGTTTTTAACTCCTCGCTGGGAAACAGCTTGAGCACATCGCTCTCGCGTGAATAATTGAGCTTGATTTCATTAATGGGGGCAAGCGGGTCCAGCGCGGGGCGCACCTCGTAATTTTTAAATGCCCAGTCGCACAGCGCTGCCGTATCGTGAAACGAGTACGCCATGCCGTCCTCGGCAGGCTCCCACGGTGCGCCAAGCACCACGGTAAGATAGGTCATGCCGTCCTTGCTGGCGCTCGACACAAAATTGCGCCCCGCCTCCTCGGTGGAGCCTGTTTTGATACCTTTAATATAATCGCGGTAAATGGCCGAGTTTTTGCTGCGCTGCATCAAATTGGTGGTGTAAAGCGTGTCGTAGCTGTTTGGCTTTGCGGGGTTTCGGGGTGTGGGGTGTTTTTTGGTCAGGGGGATATCATAGCTATTGGTGCTCACCACAGTGCGAAACAATTCGTGCTTCCAGCATTCCTGCGCAATTAAAAACATGTCGCGCGCGGTAGAATAATTTTGCTTTTCAATGCCCTCAAGGCCATGCGGGTTTGTAAAATTGGTGTTTACACAGCCCAGCGCCTTTGCCTTTGCGTTCATCATGGCATAAAAGTTTTCAAGGTTGCCGCCCCCCACATAAAATGCGGCAATGGCGGCCGCTTCGTTGCCGCTGGGCAGCAGCATGCCATACAATACATAGCTGGCGGGCACTTCGTCGTGCGGCAAAATATCCGCGCTGGAGCCGCCCGCGCCCACTACAGGGTACACATACAGCCCGGGGTCGGCGTAAATCATCGTGCTATCCATTTCTTGTGGCGGGATGGCCTCTAAAAATAAAAGCACGGTCATCAGCTTTGTAAGGCTGGCCACACTGCGTTTTTCATCGGCGTTTTTTTCATATAAAACAAGGCCGGTGTCCAAATTCACCATGTACGCCGAGGCCGCCGTAATTTCAAACGGCGGCGTAAAGCCCGCCGCCGAAACCGGCAGCGCAAGCACAAATAGTATTATTACGCTTAAAATAAGCGAAAGCAATTTTTTCATGTGGAAATTCCTCGTAAATAATGGTAGAATAGATAATGTTCTTAGTATAGAC
>JAGPHI010000187.1 GCA_018055565.1 Oscillospiraceae bacterium
CGCCTGCTGGATGCTTTTGTACATGGGCTTTAAAAAGCAGTATCGGCAGGTGCTAAACACGCTGAAAACCGCAAGCGGTAAATACATTATGCTCGGCGCTATTTTGGGTGGGCCCATCGGTATGTCGGGCTATGTGGCGGCGATTCAATGGATTGGCCCTGGCTACACGGCCGTTATTTCGGCAATGTTTCCCGCTGTGGGCGCGCTTTTATCGTATCTGATATTAAAGGAAAAAATGCGCCCTGCGCAATTGGCAGGCCTATTTGCCTGTTTCTGCGGCGTTATTGGTTTAAGCTACACCAATAGCGGCAAAGTGGAGCATTTTTTTGCAGGCATTTTGTGCGCTTTGCTTTGCGTGGCAGGGTGGGCATTAGAGGCAGTTATCTGCGCTTACGGCATGAAAACAGGTGATGTCAGCCACGAGCAGGCGTTACAAATCCGGCAGATAACATCCGCGGCCTTTTACGGCATTTTTATTCTCACTGCGCTCAAAGGCTGGCGCTTCACGATGCACCTTGTGCCCACGAACACAAGCGCCATCATAGCGCTGGCGGCTTTGTGCGGCACTGCATCGTATCTTGCCTATTATCGCGCCATCAAAACCATTGGGGCGGCAAAGGCGATGTCGCTGGATATTACTTATTCGGCATGGGCGCTGTTTTTTGGATGGATGCTTCTTGGCGCGCCCATTAGCACTACAAGCTTTATGTGCGCGGCAGTTGTTATCGCGGGGTCGATACTAGCAGCGAGTGATCGGCAACGGCCAATGCGCCCGCATTAAGCATCATATACAATCAATCAATTACAGGAGGATATTTTTTGAAAAATCTGAAAACCTATGTGCTTTTACATGGCTTAATGCTATTGTTCAGCTTTTCTCCGATATGTTCAAAGCTTGCTGGGCAGCAACCGCTGTTCAGCTTTCGCTTTTTTTTCTTTTATGGCCTTGTGATTCTCATTCTTGGCATATATGCCATTCTTTGGCAGCAGGTGATCAAGCGCCTGCCTTTAACCACTGCCTATGCCAACAAAGCCGTTACCGTGGTTTGGGGCATGCTATGGGGCATGGTGATTTTTGGCGAGGTTATCACAACACAAAAGGTGCTGGGCGCAGCCATCATTGTTGGCGGCATCCTTTTATACGCCACCGCCGACAAGGAGGCTGCACATGAATAATCTGCTGCCGTATATCGCGGTATCGCTGACGGGCGTTTTTTTGGCGGCTGTCAGCCAGGTAATGCTGAAAAAAGCTGCATTAAAGCACTACGACAATGTGCTACAGGAATATCTAAATCCGCTTGTAATCATCGCCTACGGCGTGTTTTTTCTCACCACGCTCACGGGCGTGTGGGCATATAAAGGCCTGCCTTTGTCGCTTGGCCCAATTTTAGACACAACAGCCTATTTGTATATCACGGTGTTTGGCGTGTTGATTTTTAAAGAAAAGCTGACAAAACGTAAAATTTTGGCCCTTATCTTGATTATCGTCGGCATTGTCGTATACGCGCTGGGATAAACAATCGCGCTTGCCCGCGCGTAGCAATAGGCAAGGTCGTGAAAGGTCGTTTTTTCTGCGTTGCATCCGCAAAATCTGTCGTGTACAATAAGCTTGTGGGATAAAGGTGCTGCAAGGGGTAATACCTTGCGTACCTTTGCAAAGGCCGCCTGTTTTATGCGGCACGCCACACAAACTGATTTAGGAGAATGTTTATGACAAGCTCTCTACTGTACACGCGGGTTTTTTCTGCCATTTCCAATATTCAGCAGCCATATTCCATCGCGTATAGCCTCACGCGCACCGATGCGCCGGATGGCGCAGTGTATGGCATTATGGTATCGCGAGAGCGCCTCGGCAGTGCCGTGTGTGAAACGATGCCCAATGTTTCGCAAAACGAAGCCGAAGTGCGCGACATGCTGCAATTTCTGTACGAAAACGCCATTGACACAGAGCAAGTACTGGACATTGTGGGCGATATTGTGGCGCGATACTAATGCTTTGCGCGCAAAAGCAGGCATTTGAATGCCTTGCAATGCGGAGCGAAAACACAGCAACAGGAAGTGAGGCAGCAACATGCAAACAACACCAATTCGCGTGCTCATTGCAGACGATAATGCAGAAATTTCTGATATTCTTACCGATTTTTTAAAACTATATGACGATATAGAGGTGTGCGGCGTTGCCAAAAACGGTGCCGATGCGCTGGCGATGATCTACAGCCGCGAGCCGGATATCGTGCTTTTGGACATCATCATGCCGGAGCTGGATGGCCTTGCCGTTTTAGAAAACCTAAAAGCCAACCCGCCCGTAAAGCGCCCCGACATCATTATTGCATCCGCCATTGCGCAAGAGCGCATCACCAGCGAGGCGTTTGCGCTGGGCGCTGTGTATTACATCGTAAAGCCCTTTAATTTGGCCTCGCTATTAAACCGCATTCGCGCCATAGCCAAAACCGATCGGCCCGTTGTACCACGCACAATGACGGATTCCTCCCCTAAAAACCGCATTAAGCGCGCTGTGATGGAGGCAGGCATCCAAACCAATGTGCTGGGCTTCGGCTACATTGTGGAGGCCGTGTCCGTTTTATATGAAAGCGAACGCCCAATTCCTTTGGCAAAAGGGGTATATCCTATTGTGGGGCAAAAATACGGCACCACGGTGGAATGCGTGGAAAAGGCAATCCGCTGCGCCATTTCTTCCGCAGAAAAAACCGGCACCAGCTATTTTAAACGTCTTTTTTCTGAGGGCGGCGCTGGCACGGAAAAATCCAATAATTCACGCTTTCTGACAAAGATTTGTGAGGATGTTAAACAATATGGATGAGCTGAAGTTTTTGGAATACGAGGCGCTGAAATCGGAACTGGAAAAATCCGTTGAGCAAGACCGATTAAAAACGCAATTTTTTGCCACGCTCTCTCACGAATTAAAAACGCCGATTAATATCATCCTTTCCTCCATTCAGCTGCTTCGGCTGCAAAACGGCGAGGATGAAAGCCCCGATGCAAAGCTGCATCGCTATATCGAACAAAACGCCTATCGGCTTTTGCGCCTTGTTACAAATTTGATTGATTTATCTAAAATCGACAGCAGCTTTATTCATCCGATTTTCAAAAGCGGCGATATTTTCGCTTCGCTTTCCAGTGTAACCGATTCCTGCGAAAGCTATGCCGCGGCAAAGGGCATCAGCCTAACATATTTTGGCCCGCGCCAAAGCGATGCGATGTTGTTTGACCCGTATATGCTGGATCGTGTGATGCTCAATTTGCTTTCCAACTCCATCAAATACACCGACAAAGGCGGCATCATCGCAGTGCGTGCGCTAAACGAAGCGGATTTTGTGCGCGTAGAGGTGGCAGACAGCGGCTGTGGCATTCCCGCAGAGGAACTAGCCTCTATTTTTGACCCGTTTCGTCTTGTGCATATGGACTTTCGGCGCGAGTGCGACGGCAGCGGCCTCGGCCTTTCGATTGTGAAAGACCTTGTGGAAATGCATGGCGGCACAGTAGAAGTGCAAAGCACGCAAGGTGCCGGCAGCCGCTTTACATTCACAATCAGCAAAGCGCTTGCGGCGCCCGCGCCGCTTTCGCATGGCGGCACACAGCGCAGCTTCGATTATGACGAGGATATGCGCAAAACAAAGGTGTCGATTGAAATGTCTAATAGTTAAACGAAATAACGAGGCTGCGTGCACGTGTACGCAGCCTCGTTTTGCAATAT
>JAGPHI010000188.1 GCA_018055565.1 Oscillospiraceae bacterium
GTACAAAATGCCGTTTTCAAAGGTTTCGCCCGCTGTGGGGCGCGCGCTTGTGCCGCGGCCATTGAGCATATCGAGCGACGCTTTCATGGAGCCGCTGGCTAAATCAATCGGCTGGCCTTGCGTTTGCCAGCGCACGCTGACGCTTTGTTCGCCCTCGCGCTGCACCAGATTGAGCGTTTCGTTCCAAGCGCCATCCACCACTACGTGCCCTTCTTTGCCCATTCTAACCGTGACGGTGTTATCGGGATTGGTGGTAAACTGGATATCGCCATATTCGCTAAGCTGATCCAAAAGTACATTGCGTGCATCTAAAAGCTCGTTTGGCTGTGAGGACGAGCCCGAAGAAGCCGAAGCAAAGGTTTCTTTTTTGATGGTATCGTTTAAATTGGCAATGCGCTCCAAAATGGAATTGACGCTGTTTACATTGACCTCAAGGTCATATTTTTGCTGCGCCCAAGTGCTGTTTAGCTTGCTATCCAGCTGTTTAAACACCTGCGTAAGTGTGCGCGCCGTAGCAAGCAGCGTGCTGCCGGCCACCGAATCCTTGCCCTCCAGCTTTTTCCATGCCTCTTGAAACGCGCTGAGCGCCTCGGACATATTGCTGGGCTCGATTTCGTTAAGCCCGTCCTCCACGTCGCCCAAGATATCCACCATTTTGCTGTAATAGCCCACGTCCGCATATTCCTCGCGAAAGCGTTTATCCAAAAACGGGTCGCGGATTTGAGAAACGCCCGTCACGTTAACGCCCTGCCCTGCTCTGCCCACGGGGCTTTGCGCAAAGCGCCCATTTACGTTCGACAGTGCCATCGACACCATGTCTACGCGCTGCCTTGTATATCCTGTAACGCCGATATTGCCCACGTTGTTGCCCACAATATCCAGCGCCTTTTGTTGTGCCATCATGCCGCGCGTCGCGGTTTCAAAGCCCATAAATGTTGGTCTCATGCGGTACCTCCCATATGTTTTATGCCTTCGTTTGCAAGATTGTGGCTACATCCTCTACATGCTGCTTTGCGCGCGCATAAGGATTTTCGCTGCCCTCTGTTTTTGGCTGTGCCAACACGGAATCTGGGGCAAGGCGCGTTACGTTTGTGCGCGCCACATTCATGGATTTATCGTTGTGATAGCGGATATCATCCACATTCGCCCGCACCTCGCTGCAAAGCACGTCCATGCGCGCGCGTAAAGAAAGAGGCGTTGCATCTGCAAGCTGCCGCAAGGTATAGCCGCCGCAGCCCAGCTTTTCCTGCAAGGCTAAACGCTTTTTTTCCAAACTGTCCATCTGCTTTGTGTCGGCCTGCGCCGTTAAAATTGCATGCTCGATACGCGGCAGCGAATCCGATAAAAGCGCCGCCAGCTTTTCTTTTTCGTTTTGCACCATTGTGTTTAAAAACGCGGCATATTGCTCTAAAAAGCCCAATAATGCCGTGGCCTGCTGTTCATTCATGTTGTGACCTCACCTTTCTAGGGGCATATAGGGCATTTGTGTTTGCCAACATTGCGCAAACGCTTTCGCGCAATACCCATAAAGCCCTGTTTGAAAGCCGCGCTTTCAAACAATATCCATGCGCCATGCGCACGACCAGTAATTTGCCAAAAAAGCCCGCTTGATGCTTGCCAGCGCGTTGACAGCGCCAATAAACACCCCGAACCCTTTTGAAAACTACGCAAAAATCCGCATTTTGTTATACAGTTCATGGCATAGGCAGAAAAGCCCGGCCGAAGCATCAGCCAAACACGTCAATCATGGCGCCCACAATCTTTTCTGTGGGCACATAATACGTGCCGTCATTCACCGCACGTGTAAGCTCGGCAATGCGCGAGGCGCCCGCCGCCGCAGTTTCGATGTCGGCAGCTACCCCTTGTGCCATGCGCCCAAGCGGCGCTTTTTGCGCAGCATCGGAGCTAAAGGAAACACGGTCCGTTTTGCTGTTTGCATCGCGCTCAATTCCCAGCGGTGCAGCGTCGGATTTTGCCGTTTGCTTTGCATTTTCATACATGCGCAAAGCATTATTCCTTTCAATTCTCATGTAAGTCCCTTTCCTTTCTTGGTAGCTGTGCGTGCCGCTTTAACGGCAAGGCACAAAACCCAGCGTAAAAAATGCGCTTTTTACGCTACTGCCTTTATCATCTGCTTCGCATTTTGCCATAGATATAATTCCTCTACAGTAGTTATCGTTCGTAATTTATAAAACTTAAGGCCTTTTGCAAAATTTTTTTCGATTCTTTTTCCTCGGCTTTTTACGACAAGCTACTTGTAAATGTGCGTTTAACTCTGTATAATACAATATATAGTGTTTAAAAAGGAGCCGTAGCCATATGTGCAAAGTGATTTCTATCTCCAACCAAAAAGGCGGCGTTGGAAAAACCACCACCACGGGCGCGCTTGCAGCCGCCATGAAGTGCAAGGGTTTGCGCGTGCTGGCAGTGGATTTAGACCCGCAGGGAAACCTGACGTTTTCCGTGGATGGCGACAGTGAAATTTCGGCCAATATTTACGACGTTTTGAAAAAGGAAGTTAAGGCGCAGCACTCCATTCAGCACACACCCAGCACCGATTTAATTTCCTCTAGCATCCTTTTATCCAGCATTGAGCTTGAATTTACCAACAGCGGGCGCGAATATCTTTTGCGCGATGTGATTGCGCCGCTGCATCCGTATTATGATTATATATTAATCGATACACCGCCGAATTTAGGCATTTTAACCATCAACGCCTTTACCGCATCCGATTATATTATTGTGCCGGTGCTTTCCGACATTTTTTCATTGCAGGGCCTTACCCAGCTAAACGAAACTGTGCAGCGCAACAAAGCATACTGCAACCCCAAGCTGCAATATGCGGGCATTTTGCTGACGCGCTTTAATGTGCGCACGCTTTTGGCAAAGGAAATTCAAGGCACCGCACAGATGATTTCAAAATCGCTGGAAATCCCGTTATTCCGCACCAGCATCCGCACCAGCATTGTGGTAAGCGAGGCGCAAAGCGCACAAAAAAGCCTGTTTGCCTATGCGCCGCAAAATGGCGCCACCAAAGACTATGCACGCTTTGTAGATGAGCTGCTGGGAAAGGGGATTTAGCCGATGGCACGTTCAAAAAAAGAGATTGATAAAGAGCTGATGTATAAAAAAATTATGCCCAGCAACACCGTGAACGACGAGGAGCCCGCTGAAACTGCGCTTACGCCAGCCGCCGCGCCCAGCGTAAACAGCGCCGCCCCCGCAGCCCCCACCGAGATGCCCGCGCAGGCCGAGGCCGTGCCGGCAGCGCCCGAAGCCGCGCTTGAAGCGCCCTCGCCGGCACCGCAAGCAGCACCTGCTATTACCACAGCTGCGCCGCAGGCACCGCAAACAGCGCCTGCCCCGCCCGAAAACGAGCCTGTCAATATCATGGAGCTTCTTTTGGAAAGCCGCTTAGATGCCGCTATGGAAAAATTTCGCTGTTGCATGTGCGACAAGTGCCGCAAGGACGTAATTGCCATCACGCTGAATAAGCTGCCGCCATATTATATCGCCACGCAGGATGCCGCCAAAATGGCTGCCGCCGAGGCAAAATATGCAGGGCAAGTGGCCACGGCGCTTGTGCAAGCCATTTTAGTGGTGAAATCGCATCCATCGCACGAATAAGCCGTTTTGCATCTTGCCGATTTAATCTGCCCAGTTTGCAGCAAAATGCGATGGCCGTATGCAGTGCCGTTTTGC
>JAGPHI010000189.1 GCA_018055565.1 Oscillospiraceae bacterium
CTATGAAAGCGACCGTAAAAATTGAAAGCGGCGAGGCAAATAATCGCCTTTCCAGCGAAATTGTTTCCGAGTTTCGCCGCGCAATGTTTGAGCAGCGTGAGGACGCAGAGCATTTTTACGCCTATGAAAATGAACGCAATTTGCTGCGTTTTGTGGCGCGGGGCGATCTTGCGGGCTTGCGCGCATACACGCAGGAGCATCGCCAGCCCGCGCAGGTGGGCTTTGCCCTGCATGATGAGCTGCGGCAGGCGCGCTATATGCTGGTGTCGGCAGTGACGCTTTTAACGCGCGCGGCGATCAGCGGCGGTGTGACGCAAATTGAAGCGTATAATTTAAGCGATGTGTATATCCAAAAAGGCGATAGCGCAAAAACGCCGCGCGAAGTGCATTTGCTTACCTCGCTGGCCGCTACGGATTTTACACAGCGTGTATCGCGCCAAAAAAGCAAGCCGATATATTCGCGCCCGATTGCCATTTGCCGCGAATATATTTCGGCGCATCTGCATTACGCCATTGGCCTTGCCGAGCTTTGCGAGGCGTGCGGGCTTTCGCCTGCATATTTGTCGCGTTTATTTAAAAAAGAAACCGGCAAAACCACAAGCGCCTATATTTTGGAAGAAAAGCTGTCTACTGCACGGTTTATTTTAGCTTCTTCGCAATATCCCATCCATGCGGTGGCAAGCTTATTGGCATTCGCCTCGCATTCTGCATTTACAAAGGCTTTTCATAGCCGATATCAGCTGACGCCGGGCGCCTTTCGCCGCATGACGGCCGCAGCTTCTATAGAAGAGGACGGATAAACAAACGCCGCGCAAAGCCATTTGGCTTTGCGCGGCGTTTTGTAAAGCAGCATTTTGCCACCGTGCTTTGTGCACATGTGCTGTATGTACGTTTTGCGTGGGGCTGCGCGCCGCATGCGCCAACGCTACATTTGCAAAAACATCATATGGGTTTTGTCGGTTTGCACAGCCTCAAATTCCAGCATGCCCCATTCAATCCATTTCCAGCGCACATACATTGTGCGCTTATCTTGCCCGTAAATGCCATGAAAGTCGTAATAAATTTCGGCTTGTTTATCAAGGCCCAAATTGTGCGCGGTAAAATATTCGTCGTCCAAGTCCAGCATCGCGCCGTCAACCCCGTTATAATTCACGCTTTCCCAGCGCCCATAAATACTATATTCTATTACCCGCGGTGATAAATAGATAGGCCCCACTTCGATAAAATCTTTTAACTCGTCCAATCTGTTGCAAAGTTCCGAATAATCAATTTTCTCTTCCACAAAATCCGTATGCGCCTGCAAGGCCTGAATGTATTCGTCGGCCTCGGTGTGATATCGCTCGGCCACCAAATTAAAATATTCTATCATATGCGGGTTTTCGATATCGCCGTCCTCATACATATTAATGGCTTTTTCCAAAAGGTTATATGCCGCATCTTCTGCGCGTTTTTTGCTGTCTAAAAAGGTTGCCAGCTCATAATAGGTATTCAGCTTAAACACTGCATCGCTGGATTGTGCCGCCGCTGCGTAAGAAGCCGCATTTTTGGCCAGCTGAATGCTGTCTTTGTAATCGCCCAGAGCTTTAAACTGTTCACTGGCGGCTTGTGCATCGCCGTTATGCAAACGCATATGCGCGTCAATATACGGGTTTAACCGCGCGTCCTCGTCTGCAATCCACGGATTTTCCTGCACCAGTTTTTGTGCAGAAACATAATCTTGATACTGCAAATGCGCAGACAAAGCCTGCTTAACACCGTTTTGTGTATCGTGCACCAAGCGCCAAGCGCCAAAGGCGGTTATGCCTACCGACATCACAAATACTGCGCACACCAGCGCGATTTTCAGTGCCTTGCCTTTGCGCCTTTTGGGCATATCCGCCGCACACAGCGCCTCGCCCTCGGGGCAAATCTGCTTTGCGGCTGTTAAAAGCTGCGCTTGCAGCTGTGCCAAAGTTTGTGTGCGCGCGGCACTATCCGCAGCAAGCGCCGCCTGCAAAACGGCCGCCATTTCAGCGGGTATCGCCGCGCTTACTTGCCCTGCGGCAGGATATTCGCCCGAAATCAGCGCATGCAAAATGCACGCCAGCGCATACACGGCAGTGGCTTCTGTGCAAGCGCCGATATATAGCTCCGGCGCGGCCGTGCCTGCCTCGGGGCGCAATGTTTTTGCAAGCGTGGCCTTGTTTTTTACGGGCGTTAACACACCATCCGCAAAGGTTAGATTATTGGGTGCAAACAGCATGGTTTGCGCCGCGGGCACAGGCAAGGCAGCACCCATCGAGGCAAGCCCCAGCACGGCTTTTATTGCGCTGCATGGCGGCAGCGGTGTGCGCTGCATCAAAAATGCAGAAAGCGTAACGCCCTTTTGCTGCTTTTTTTCGTGCTTGACAAGTAAAAGCAGCATCAGCACAATTGCCGCTGCATACAGCACGGCGCCTGCGGCAAAGCAAATCAGCGGCACGCCCATCAGCGGCGAGCGCGTTTGCGTGGTTTGATACGAAATTTCTGCCGCATCCAGCACCTTTTTCAGCTCGCGCACGTGGATGCAGCCGTTAATATTTTGCGCATCGAGCATACCCAATGTGTTGATGCCTACCAGCTCACCGCGCGCGTTTAAAAGCGGGCCGCCGGAATTGCCGCTATTAATGGCAGTGTTGGTTTGCAGTACCCATGAATTAAAGCCGCCTTCGCCCACCAAAACGCTTTGGCGCACGGCGCTGACAATGCCGTCTGTGATGCTCATATTGCTTTTATCGGCGGAATATGTGCCGCTTAAATCATCCGCTGCGCCGGGAAAGCCCAGTGCATAAACAGCCGCGCCTGCCTCAATATCCAGTGAAAGCGAAAGCCCTTTTACATTGTTTAATGGCTCTTGCAGTTCGATGATGCAAAGGTCCTTTCCGGGCTCGGAATAGATTACTTCGCCGGGCGTAAAAACGTCCGAGCTTGTATACACCTCCACAGTATCCGCGCCCTCCACCACATGACAATTGGTGACAACATACTGTGAATCATCTTCCACCACAAAGCCCGTGCCAAGCGATATCCCCTCAAGCGTGGTTGCGCTTACGCGCACCACGCTTTCTTTGGCCCCAAGCACCACCTTTGGCACATCCTGCGCAGCGCTTGCCACTGTTGCAAACAGCAAAAACACACTGCACAGCAGCCCTGCGGCAATGGCGTTTTTCTTGATACACGCTTTCATCCATAGTCCTTTCCGAAATAGCGTTTTGCCGCACCTGATGCACTGTATGTTTTGCATACGCATCTACGGAACAAATCTGCCAAATCAGCATATTTATAACGCCAGTATAAAAATAATCATCAATCTTATTAAAAGTATAACATATCGCAAGGATGCGTAACAATCCTGCAAAAGTGCCAATTCACAACACAAAAATCTTAAATTATGCACAAAAGCCCGCAAAAATGCGCAAGAGCGTTTTGGGTTGCGAAAGGCTTATGCGCACCGTGCGGTGCGCGCTTTTTAAGCAATCAAGCAAACGGTATATCCGCAAAAATATACTGGTATTTATACTGGTATTTTTTCGTATTAAACCAAATTTAAGCGGTTGCGGGGGCACATGCGCACCGTGCGGTGCGCTATGTTTTTAAATGAACCACGCAGATCGCAACACCCCACCGGGGTGTTGCTTTGTCGCTCCTGCGGCGCGCTGCGCCTTGCTCGCTCCTCTGC
>JAGPHI010000190.1 GCA_018055565.1 Oscillospiraceae bacterium
GCCCATTGTGATGCACACAGACACAATATTAAAGATGTACAGTGCGGCCACGCTGATAAAAAACACCGTCCAGCCGCGCTTTACCCCGAGGCGCACCTTTTCGCGCGCAGGCAGCGTGTTTTCTACACGCGAAAGCATCCACACAAAGATTGGCACCGCAATGAGATACAGCGGCGCATAGCTCAGCACCCATACGCCATAAGGCGCGCTGAGAAAATCGGGCGCGGCCAGCTGCAGCACTACACTAAAGCCTACTTGTAATAGCTGTGTAAGCGCAAATAGCACGGTGAGCGCAAAGCCCACCTTGCTGACTGTTTGTTGAAAGCCAATGGTATTTGTTTGCATGGATATTCGTCCTTTCTGGTTGTAAAATACGCGGGTTATTTTGTAAAAACGGGAAAAATCGGTTTTATCGCGCGTGGCGAGAGCACGCGCATGGATATATAATCGTTAATAAAGCATTGAAGCTGTTTTATTAACTATATGCCCGCACAGGCGCATTGTCAACCCCGCAAATACTGGCGGGCGGATGATATCCGCCCCACGTTTAGATGTTAGAATATAGAGATAAGAAGTCAGAGGTTAGAATGGGGGTACGGCGGGCGGATATGGAATCCGCCCCTACGGGAGAGGTTAGATGATAAATATAAGAGGTCGAAAATTAGAACGGGGGTACGACGGGCGGATATGGAATCCGCCCCTACGGTTAGACGTTGGATAATAGAGATAAGCGGTCAAAAATTGCGCGTTTGGGTGTAGGGGCGGATTCTATATCCGCCCGAAAACGGCCACACCGCGCTATTGTGTAAACGCACAAAGCCCATCCCCCGCAATGCGCAAGGGATGGGCTTTGTATCGGCATGCAGTTTGCACAGCTGCCGTTTTATTTTGCGCAGGCTTTGTTGATGCGCTCTTCCATTTGCTTCATATACTCGTCTGTGGTCAGCTTGCCCGCAAGCACTTTGATAAGCTCCTCGCGCATATCGGTATCGTATTTATTTACGATATCCTGGCTGCCCCATTCGCGGCCCGGAATCTCCGAGGTGTTGGCCAATTCGTTCGAGAAAATCTCAAAAAATTCTGCGCCATATGCATAGTCCAGCTTTTCATTGCCAACAACCGGGCTGATGAAATTGTTTTCCATGCAGTATTGTGCATTGATTTCCGGGCGCGAGAGCCACTCGATAAATTCTACAGCTTCTTTTTCTACGCCAGAGCCCTGGAATGCGCCGATATACTTGCCGCCCGGCACGGTGGCGCGGGTTTTGTCTTTCGGCAGATAGGTAACGCCCCACTCAAAATCTTTGATTTCGTCTTTGTAGTTCGACACAACCCAGTTGCCCGAGAAATGCATGGCCACTTGGCCTGTGCGGAACAGATTGTTCGGGTTTTCCGAGCCAAGCCATACGGAATCTGCAATGATTTTTTCGTCGTGCAGCTCTTTAAAGAAATTGACAGCGCGTGCGGTTTCGGGGGAATTAAAGGCAGAGCCGCTTAAATCGTCTTTCAGCATTTGGCCGCCTGCTTGGTACAGCAAGGTGGAAAAACGCTGCGGCGAACGGTCATACACAAGGCCGTATTTCACGCCGCCCTTTTCCATCACGGTTTTCATGGCTTCTTTCCACTCTTCCCATGTCCAAACCTCTTCGGGGGATTGCGGCACTTTCACGCCGGCTTTATCAAAAGCGGTTTTATTGTACATCAGGCCGTTCGCCGTTACATCCATCGGCGCGCCAATCATTTTGCCGTTATAATCAATTTTCAGCGCATTTGTGAAGTTTGCTTTAAATGCGTCTTTGTCTTCTACATAGTCATACAAATTCACCAATTGATTTTCAAACACGCCTGCGCTGCTTAAACGGGCAAGAGCGGGCGCTTTTTTTGCGTTTAACATGTTTTTGATTTTATCTGTCATGTCGTCATAGGGCACTTCGATAATTTCAATTTCCACATTGCCTTTTTCGGCTTCATATTGGTCGGCAAGGCGGCGGAAGGTTTCGCCCTCTTTGCCATCCGAAAACCACATTACGTCCAGCTTTACCTTTTCGCCCGTGGGCGCAGAGGCTGCGGGTGTGGAGCCAGGCGCAGAGGAAGCAGGCTTGCTCGAGCAGCCAGCACAGGCGCCGAGTGCCAGGGTAACGCTTAAAAGCATTGCTACAATCTTTTTCATTTTCTTTCTCCTTTTAATTTCTGTTTTTTGCATCGGCCGCTTTTTCAGCGGCATACTTTTTCGGGGTAATACCCGTAACCTTTTTAAATACACTCACAAACCGGCTGTCGCTGCAAAACGAAAGCGACAAAGCCACCTCGGTTACCGAACACCCCCTTTTTAGCATGGATTTTGCACTGATTATTTTTTGGTTTGTGATATATTGTGTCAGCGTAAAGCCTGTTTCGTTTTTGAAATAATGGCTGAGATAATATTTATCCATAAAAAACCGTGTGGCTAAATCATCCAGCTCCAGCTTTTCGCTGACGTGTTCCACGATATATGCTTTGATGTCCTCGATGCGCGAACGGCTGCGGGCATCCTCGCCAAATTGCATATCGGGCACAAAGGGCGTTTGCGTGTCTACTGCGCCTGATTTTAAGAAAAAATCATACAGCTCATTGATTTGCAAAACCAGATTTAAAATCATAAGCTCTGTTTTTACCGTTTTCAGCTCTGCGTTATCCTCGTGAATGCAGCGCTCGATATTTTCAAAGCCCGCAATAACCTTGTCCAGATTTTCGCCCGTTAAGGATATGCGATGCATAAAGTTTTCGGGCCGATGCTCGAAATACTTTGCAAATTCATAGCCTGTTGCCGTGCCTGCGCGCGCAAGCACCTCTGGGTCAAACATCAGCACATAGCGATAATACTCGCCCTCTATAGCGCCATACGTTTGGTGATATTCCTTGTTGTTCACCAAAACAAGGTCGCCGGGCTTCACTGTGTAGAATCGGTTTTCGATATTAACGCCCGCGCCCTCGCTCATAAATAAAAGGATTTCATAGTTTTTATGAAAATGATAGCCTTTCATTTTCCAGTTTTGCGAGCTGCCGTGATAATAATAAAGCGAAGCGAACTCCTCGTAAAAAACACGTTCTTTCATTGTAAATCCCATTCCTTTTTGGGGCTTATGCCAAATACGCGCCACAGCGGCACCTATTTGGCACAAACCCGGGCGTAAAAACCGTTTCACGCCGGCCTATTTTCCAAGATCCTGCGAGTGCTTTATTGCTCGGCGTTCTGCCAGTAATCCTGCAAAAGCTCTTGTAATAAAAGCACCATCAATGCCTGCCCATAGGTCATGGCGCAGCAAGGAATATTTTCATAAAAGGCCTCGCTGTCGCCGATAGGCGTGCCGTAGGATACATTGTTTACTGTGCCGTCTTTGTCGATATAGCGCACAATTTCTTGCACGCCATCGGTGATAAGCGTTTGGTACTGCGCTTTATCCAGCACGCCCGCGCGCACACCGCGCGCAATGCCGTATAAAAATGCAGCGCTTGCCGAAATTTCGATATACGTGTTTGTGTTGGGGATAACGGTATGCCAAAGCTTTTTGTCGGCATCGCAATATTTTGCCAGCGCTTTTACCTGCTGATGAAATACCGAAAGCAAATACCGCTTTACCGTGTCGTTTAACACGCCCTCGTCGCAAAGCTCCAGCACCACCACGGTGTACCAGCCATTGCCACGCCCCCACAG
>JAGPHI010000191.1 GCA_018055565.1 Oscillospiraceae bacterium
GCACCCATGCGGCGCTAACAGCCTGCGAAAAGATGGTGGCAAGTGCCGCGCCCTTTACGCCCATGTGAAAGCCAAAAATTAAAATGGGGTCCAGCACGATATTGATAATAGCGCCAATCAACACGCTGAGCATGGCGGTAGTGGCTTGCCCTTGTGCGCTGATAAAGGTGTTAAGCCCCAGCGCCATCTGCACAAACAAAGTGCCAAACAGATAAATGGTGATATAATCCAGCGCATAGCCGATGATATTATCAGACGCGCCAAACATATAGAGCAAAGGCTCTTTAAAAACCAGAAAAACCACCGTAAGCACAGCCGAAATGCAAAGCAAAAGCGTAAAGCAATTGCCCAAAATGCGTTCGGCGCCCTTGCGGTCGCCCGCGCCCATGCGGATAGAAGCCAGTGGCGCGCCGCCCATGCCCGCAAATGCGCTAAACGCGGAAATCAGCATAATGATTGGAAAGGTAACGCCCACGCCCGTAAGCGCCATATCACCAATTTCGGGGATGTTGCCAATATAAATGCGGTCCACAATATTGTAAAGCATATTAATAAACTGCGCCGCAACGGCCGGCAAGGATAAACGCAGCATCAGCTTGGGTATGCTTTCGGTACCAAGCATTTCGTCTTTTGTATTTGCCAAAAAATTCGCTCCCTTTACACAATAATATCAGTTCAAATAGATAGTATAGCATAAAGGGAGCGTTTTGTCATCCACGGTCGAATTTTAAACAAATTGTGAATTTTTATGCATGCAAATGCGATGCCTCATGCGCGTATCTACGCCACATTTGCGGCTTTGCATTTATTCAAACGGTGCTTCGGGAATGATGATGGCTGCCACGATATACGCCAATATGCCGCTGCCCCAGCCAAAGCAGAGCACGATAAATGCAAGGCGCACCAGCGTGGGGTCGATGCCAAAATACTCGGCGATGCCGCCGCACACACCACAAAGCATGCGCCCTGCGCGTGCCTTATAAAGCCGTTTTTCATTCATACAATACTGCCCCTTCCAATTTTACAGCGCCGGCCAAAGGCCAATGCGCAAATTTTTACAAGTTTCCTATTTTATAGCGCGCCATCTATTAATACGGCGCCCAAGCCGCATTCGATGTCAAAAAATTGTTTTGCGCCTGCATTTGCCGTGCTCTCGGCAATGCCGGAATAGCGCTTGCCGCCCACAGACACAGTGCCCATGCCGACCTCGATTTCATAGCCATATTGCGCGAGCTTATCCAAATGCAATTCTACATTGCCCATGCCGCATTGAATGAAAACGCGCTCTTGCAAATCGCCCGTAAAATTCAAATTGGCCATGCCTATGTCAAATTCGGCTTTGCCAGTGCATACAAAATCGGTAATCGTCATATCGCCCGCGCCCACTTCGATGCTAGAACGCTTGGTGCGTATGCCGCTTACATCCATTTTGCCCGCGCCCAGCTCTAGCGATACACTATCAAATGTAGCATCGGCGGGAATGGTGATGGTAATTTGCGAGTTTTGGCCGCTGAAATCGCGCTCGTGCCAGCGATCGTCGTCCATTTCCACTGTCCAGCAGCCGTTTTTTACCGTGCTGGTGTACGGATAAGAATCCTGCGATGACACCGTAAATTCGCTGCCCTGCTGAATGCTCACCTTTGCCGCGCCCAGCGAAAAATCCAGCGCGGTAATGGTGCTTTGTGGCGCGTCGGTGGCGGTGTAGGTATCGGCGTTTGTATTCGCTTCGCCGTTGGCGTCATAATACGTGGCACTGGATGTTATATCCGGCGTGCCCTCGACAAAGGATGTTGGCGGCGTGGGCGCTGTGGGCATAGAATCCCAATTCACGTTAGGGCGGATACCGTGCCAAACATTTGCAAAATTGTGCTCTAGCTCGCGCCAATCCGTTACGTGCACGCCGCCATCGCGAATTTGCACGCCTGTTAAATTGCCGCCAAGCGTGCCGCCCACAATGCATAGCATAATGCCAAATAGCAAAAGCCCTGCCGCAATGAGCGAAATGGTTTTTATAAAGCCTTTCATTGTGTGCCACCTGCCTTTCTGTTATGAAACAGCGATTGAAACAAGCTGCCAATGGCGCGCCCTGCGGCGGGAACACCCTTGCCAATCAGGAACACCATGCCCGCCGTGAGCAAAAGGCCAACAGCAAGCAAAATCATGCCGATGCCCGCGGTTAAAAGCGCGCTTGGCACGCTTACGGTAAATACAAATATGCTGGCCACAACCACCGCGATGCCGCCCACTGCCAGCGCAATGCCCGCAACAAAAAGCGCAAATAACGTGGCCAATATGCCCACCAGCACGCCAAACGCACCGCCCAAAAAGCCGACCCAAATTGGAAAAGTAACCACAGCCAAAAGCACCAGCAAAATAGTGCGGTTTGTGTTATTTGGCGGCACGGCTGCTTGCGCAGTGGCATGGGCTTTGCCCGCGCCATCCTTATGATAATCGCCCGCGGGGCGTATGGGTGCAGGCACGCTGCCGCAATTGGAGCGAATATTTGCGGCCACCTGCGCGGGGCTGCCCAGCTCCTCCAGCACAGAAGGCTCGTTTTCTACA
Organism: Oscillospiraceae bacterium; assembly: GCA_018055565.1. Classification (GTDB taxonomy): domain Bacteria; phylum Bacillota; class Clostridia; order Oscillospirales; family Ruminococcaceae; genus JAGPHI01. The sequence continues at coordinate 2,563 of JAGPHI010000191.1, forward strand.
CCCGCATCCGCAAAATATTCGCTATAATAATCCAGCGCGGCCTCGCGCTCTTCGGTGGTGACGCTGGCGAGTTCTCCTGAAAGCGCCGCCAAAAATTCCGCTTTATTCATTCCCGATCCCTCCGAACAATACATTGTCGATTTGCTCCTCATACTGCCGCCATTCCGCGCGGTAAACCTCTAGCTGTTTCACGCCTTGCTCTGTTAATCGGTAATAGCGCCTGTTTCGCCCGCCAAATTCCTGATCATAGGTGACAAGGCAGCCATCCTTTTGCAAGCGACGAAGCACCGGATATAGCGTGCTTTCGGATACGTCCATAACGGTGCGCACATCGTGCGTGATTTTATATCCATAGGTGCTTTCTTGGCTTACTACGCTAAGCACCAATGCATCCAATAACGGCGCGCCTGTGTTAAATGCCATTGTATTCCGCTTCCTTTCCAAAGAGTACTTGTGTTACGATAACAATATTATAGCGCGTATAATATTGTTAGTCAATAGATTATTATGAAAAACATAAAAAGATTTTGCGTTTGCAATTTTAAAAGCAAAATTCGGCATAAAACACATAGCACGCTTAACACAAATAATCGGCATAATGCAAAACTGGCAAAACACATTCGTATCGTAAAACGCACACTCGGCTGCAAACGCAGCATCGGCAAACAGCAAGCCGCCATGAAGTAATCTTCATGGCGGCTTTGTAAAAGCGCACGCTGTGCAAGCTTAATCGATAACTTGGATGGTTGCAATTTTTACAGGGGTGAGGGGCTTGTCGTTATAGTCGGTGGGCACCGCGGCAATTTCGTCCACAACGTCAAGGCCGTTTACCACTTGGCCAAAGGCGGCGTATTGCCCGTCAAGATGCGTGGCATCCTCGTGCATGATAAAAAACTGGCTGCCTGCCGAATCCGGCATCGCGCTGCGCGCCATGCTGATTACGCCGCGCGCGTGCTTGATAGGATTGTTCCAGCCGTTTTTGGCAAATTCGCCCTTAATGTGATGCCCGGGGCCGCCCATGCCCGTGCCGTCGGGGCAGCCGCCCTGAATCATAAAGCCGGGGATAATGCGGTGAAAGGTAAGCCCGTCATAAAAGCCCTCGCCTACCAG
>JAGPHI010000009.1 GCA_018055565.1 Oscillospiraceae bacterium
GCCTTTACTAAAGGGCTTTGGCGCATCGACGGCTGTGATGCCACAGGCAAAGGCATATGCGTTTTGGATGTTTATTGCGGCGCTGTTTAATTTGCCCGCGCAATGCTTAAAATACGCGGCAAGGGCGGAATCTTCGGTAAAAATCACTACCGTGGCGGTAGTGGCGGGCGCAGCGCTGAATGTCATCCTAGACCCGATATTTATGTTCAGCTGGGGGCTTGATATGGGCGTGGCTGGCGCATCGCTTGCCACCACACTATCGCAGTTTGTAACATTGGCCATTTTGCTTTGGTTTTATGCGGGCGGGCGCTCTATTATCAAGCTGTCCATCAAGCACATTAAACCGACGATAGCACTATATAAAGAGGTTATTTTAATTGGTATTCCCACGGCCGTTATCCAAATTTGCCTCGCGGTGGCCACATCGCTCACCAATGTTGCGGCGGCTGCGCTACCTGAAAGCGATTATATTATTGCAGCATACGGCGTGGTGCAGCGGCTGATTTTAATTGGCTGTTATGTAATTATGGGATTTATGCAAGGATATCAGCCGGTGGCCTCGTTTGCCTTTGGGGCCAAAAACGCCGAGCGCTTTCATGAATCTGCACGGTTTTCGCTGAAAGCAACGCTGGCACTTACGGTGGTTGTGGAGGTAGTTTATGTGCTGCTTTCCTCGCCACTGATTATGCTGTTTAACCGCAACCCCGCTATTGTGGAATATGGCTCACGCATGCTGATTTCGCAAGTGGCGCTGTATCCGGCATTTGGCCTGTGCTATATGATGACCATTACATTCCAAACCATTGGCGCAAGCAAATTTGGGCTGTTTTTATCCACCATTCGGCAAGGCCTGTTTTACATCCCCGCTATTTTGGTACTGCCAAAAATTTTGGGCGTATGGGGCATTTATTTATCGCAGCCGATTGCCGACGTGTGCACATTGGTGGTTTGCCTTTTGTCCTATCGGGCCATGAAGCGCATCGCCACGCAAAATATGGGCAAAGTGGAAAAGCGGTAATATAGCCTTGCAGCGCAGGCGCATTTGCGCAAACATGCATATTCGCACACGGCCTTGTGCTTTGTGCTAGCCACGGCGCGCATCGGCAAAACGCAAACGCACAAGCCCTAAGAAAGGAATGGGATTATACATGGAAAACCGCATTATCACCATCAGCCGTCAATATGGCAGCGGTGGCCGCCAGATTGGCCAGGCGCTTGCAAAGCGCTTGGATATTCCCTTTTACGACAGTGCCATCATCGCGCTTGCCGCAAAGGAAAGCGGCTTTGCGGCGGATTGCTTTGAACAGGCAGAAAAAAACGGCAGCTATCTAGTGCGCGATTACGCCACATCCATGTCGGTGCCGCTTTCGCTTTTAGATAAGGTATATTTGGCGCAATACAGCGCCATCAAAGCGCTTGCCCAAAAAGGGCCGTGCGTGATCGTGGGGCGTGGGGCAGGCGCTGTGCTGCAAGGGCAGGCCGAACTGCTGAACGTGTTTGTTTACGCCGATTTGCAAACGCGCAAGCGGCGCGCAATAGAAGAATATGGTGATAATGCGCATAAAATTGAAGAGCATATTGCCGCAATTGATAAAAAGCGCGCAGCATATTTTAAATTTTACACCGATGTAAACGGCGGGCGCATGGAAAGCTATCATCTATGCATTGATAGCGGCTATATCGGCTTGCAAAATGCCGTTACGTTAATTGAAACGGCGTATCTGCTGCATGCGCCCATTGCCAAAGCATAGTGCACGCCCTTTTACGCAAACAAAAAAGGAAGCTTACTGCCATTGCAGAAGCTTCCTTTTTTATAACGCGCATTTCATAGCGCATTTCATAGCGATTTTCACAAACGCTTATTCGGGCTTTTCTATTTTGCAATACACCCAATACGAATATGCACAGCATAATAGCACCATCCCCAGCATGATGCCCGCTAGCGCAACATACAGCGCAAAGCCGGAAAGAAAAAGGCTTATAACTATGATGCCAGCACCGCAAAGCACCCATACAACACCGCCAAAGCGGTGTGTGCGCCGCCAGCATTCTTCGCTGGCAAGCGTCCAGGGCGTGCGGATGCCGCAAAAATAATTGTGGCGAAACTTTGGCATAAAATTGCCCGCAACGCACAGCAAAAGCCCCGTGATGCCCGCAATGATGCGCGGCACGTTCAGTGCGGCCGGATATAGCGCTGAATACAGCGTGATGCATTGCATGAAAAGCAAAAAGCACGCAATGGCCAGAAATAATACGCGATAGGCACCCGTGAATTTTTCGTAATTTTTGCGCTTTGGGTCAAGGCGGGGCATTAGCTCAAATAAAAGCAGCATGCCCACGCTAAGCGCCGCCGTGCCAAAGGCGCCCGCGCGCGGGCCCCATGCGTCGGCCTCGCCCGCAATGCCCCAGTGCATAGGGATGCTTTGCGGCAAACGCGCGTAGAGCAAAAGCGTAATCAAAAGCGGCAAAAAGCACACAACCCAAATGGCGATGCGCAAGCCCCTAGTGTTCTTCATTGCCGTCTCCTTTCAGCATCATTACCCAAGTAAGAATATCCTCTACAACGCTGGTGTTGATTTCGTAATAAATATATTTGCCGGCCTTTTTGTCAAACACCAAATCTGCGTCCTTCAGCACCGAAAGGTGATGGGACACCGTGGCGGCAGTAAGGCCAAATTTATCGCACAAATCGCCCGCGCACATCGGCCCCGCGCGCAGCAGCTCCAAAATTTTGCGGCGCGTTGGATCCGATAAGGCCTTAAACGTATTTTCGAACAGCATTGCGCCCCTCTTTTCGTTTGTTGATTAGATGCTTATCTAATTGTAACACAAGCAAAGGCGCGTTTCAAGCCTGCGTGGCTTTTGCGCAAAGGCGCGTATAATGAAAAATGTATTGCTGGGCAATACCTGCAAAGGGCAGGGCGCTATCGGGCAGGCCGCTTGGGAACAAATCGGTCATGGCGCGGCGCATATGCACGTCGATGGGCACCACTTCGTTTCGCCCAAGCGCAAACAGCAGCGCGCAATCGGCCACCTTTTGCCCCACGCCGTAAATGCTGCACAGCTGCGCGCGGGCATCCTGCGTGGACAGATGCGCAAGCGCGGCTTCGCTGATGGTGCCATCGGCCGCTTTTTGGGCAGCGTCTAGCAAATATTTGGCGCGAAAGCCCGCGCGCAAGGGGGCTAAATCCTGCACGGTTTTGTTTGCCAATGCCTCAGGGGTGGGAAAGGCATAGCCGCCACTGGCAAGCGGGGTGCCAAAGGTTTCGCAAAGGCGTTCCACAATGCCAGTAATGCGCGGGATATTATTGTTTTGGCTGATGATAAAGGTGCAAAGCGTTTCAAAAAACGGCTGCCGCAGCACCCGAATGCCGCTGGCAAAGCGCACGCAGCTTGCCAGTGTTGCATCTTCGCAAAATGTGCCGCGCAGCGCAGCATAATCAATATCTGCGGCAAAATAGTGCCGCCAAAACGCCTCGCTGCCGTCGGTGTAAAGCGTAAGCGTGTCTTGCGTGCACTGCGCCTGTGCGGTATAGCCGCCCGCTACGCCATAATAAATGCCCGCCTGCTCGTGCCAGCGAAAGGCCTGTCCCGAAGCAAAGGTGGCGGCCAAATCAATGCCGCCGGGTAAGGGGATGTGCAGCGTATGCATACGCCCTCCTGTTCAATGGGCAAACGCGCGCTGAATGCGTTTTTATCCCAATAAATGTTCAATGCAAATTTTGATGCCGATAAACAGTAAAATTAAACCGCCAAAAATCTGCGCTTTTTCGCCCAGCGCGCCGCCTGCCTTTTTGCCGATTAGATGCCCGCCACAGCAGCACACAAAGGTGACAATGGCGATAAAGGCCGTGGCGGCAAGAATGTTCACGCTTGGCAGCGCCGCAAGGCTGATGCCCACGGCAAGCGCATCAATGCTGGTGGCGATGCCCTGCATGCCCATCAGCCGTGTGCTATAGGTTTTGTCTATGGGGCACGCCTCGGGCACGCGCAAGGCGCGCACGCCGTCTATCAGCATTTTGCCGCCGATAAAGCCCAAAAGAATCAGGCAAATCCAGTGGTCAACACTGCTGATTACATCGGCAAATCCTCGCCCCGCCACAAACCCAAACAGCGGCATCAGCCCTTGCATCACACCAAACGTGAGCGAGGCGGCCACGGCCTGCTTTTTAGAAAGCGTGGGAAAGCACATACTGTTTGACACCGACACAGCAAAGGCATCCATCGAAAGCCCCAATGCCAGTAAAAACAATGTGAATAAGTCCATATTAAAGCTCCAGTTCCATCAAACGAGCGATGGCAACAATATAAATTTCCAGCGTTTTTAACAAAAGGTCAATCGATACGCCCTCATCGGCACCATGCATCTGCCCCACAAAGGCAGGCATAATTGCGTCTGGCTCTTCTACGCCAAAGGATACGGCGTTTTGAAAATGGCGCGCATAGGTGCCGCCGCCCATCGTAAACGGCTTTTCGTTTTTGCCGGTTACTTCATTATATACAGCAATCAGCGTTTTGATAACGGGGCTGTCGGGATTAATTAAAAACGGAACGGTTTCGCGCCCGGCAATAAAGCTGGCATCTGCGCTGTGCGCCAGCGCCGCAAGCTTTTCGGTGATGGTGGCCGCCGTGATATTTGTGGGGAAGCGGATATTAATATTTTGCATGATCACGCCGCCCTCCATTGCAATCATGCCGCCGATGCAAGTAAGCGGGGTAAACATGCCGTCATCGCAGGCGATGCCAAGCGGCGAGCCGTCTGTGGCAGAAAACAGCGTGCGCAAAAGCGTCAAAAAGCGCGATTCGGCTTCCATGCACAGGTGATTATCCAACAGATAATTTACCACAAGGCCAATGGCGTTTACGGTGTTTTCGGGATGCGCCGCATGCCCGCCCTTACCAAAGGCCGAAATGCGCACAAGGCCGTTTTCGGCGCTAAGACGAATGCCCTCGCATTCCTGCAAGGCGTTAATGTCTGCCTTAACAAGCGCATATGCGCGGTCCGGCACCACATTTGCGGCCACGCCTCCCTTGATATCCACCAAGTTTTCAAACAAAGGCTTTGAAACAAAATCGCCGCCAAAAATGCCTTTTTCGCCGTAGCATACAGGAAAATCGCCGTCGGGCGTCATGCAAAAGGCGGGCTGCTCGTAATGCGCTAAATACCAGTCCACATCCTCCATGCCGGTTTCTTCGTTGGCACCGAGCAAAATGCGCAATGTGTAGCGCGGCACTTGGCCTTTTTGCGCCAATTCGCGAAAAAACTTTGCCGCATACAGCGTTACAATCGCAGGGCCTTTATCGTCGATAACGCCGCGCCCAATTAAATATCCGTCTTTGATTTGCATAGAAAAGGGATCCTGCGTCCAGCCGTTGCCCTGCGGCACAACGTCCAAATGCGTGATGGTGGCAATTTGGCGCGCGCTTTGGCCCGCAACGTCCGCATAGCCGATATAACCCTCGCAATTATGGGCATCAAGGCCCAAACGCGTGGCAATTTCGAGCGCTTTGTTTAAGGCGCGTGCCGGCCCCTCGCCATACGGCTCGCCCGGCGCGGGCGCGCCTTCTACCGATGGGATGTCGACCACGGCTTTAATGTCTGCCAAAAGCGCGTCGCGGTTTTGTGCAATAAAGTCCTGTGCTAATGTGCGAATATCGTTCATAAATACTAACATTCCTTTCTGGGGGGAGTGATTTTTCATATATTTATCAGTATATCACAAAACGCAAATTTGTGGTATACTAATCGCGAAGCAGCAGTAAAATCGATACGGGAGGCCGCTATGCAACAAAAGCTTAATTTGCAAAAACGCGTTCACACATTTTTTACGGCACAATCGCCCGCAAAATGGGAATTTGCATTGGCGGGGCTTTTGTGCCTATGCACCGTTTTGTTTTTTGCGCACCCCGACATTATCGAAACGGCCAATCATTCGTGGCTTTTGCTGGAAAACACGTTTAAAGGCAATTTTTTGGGCTTCTATGAAGATGTATATGCGCACCAAAACGATTTTTATTATACCAATGCGGCGCACTATAATATCGTGGTTTACCTCTTGTTTGCACTGTGGGAACTGCCGCTGTTTTTCATTTGCAAACTCTTTGCGCTTTCAATCAATACCACATTTTTGTATTTTTGGGCTAAGATTTTAACGGCGGGTTTGGCCTTGCTTTTCGGCTGGCTTACGTATCGTTTGGCAAAGCACCTCGGCGCTGAAACGGGCATGGCGCGTTTTGCGGGCTTGGGCTTTGTGTTTTCGCCCATCACGTTGTTTTCGGTTTTTGCAATGGGCCAATACGACACGTTTTGCTTATTGTTTATCTTGCTGGCGCTTTTGTTTTATTTTAAAAAGCAATATTATCGCTTTGTGTTTGTGATGGGCGCGGCGCTTGTGTGCAAATTTTTTGCGATATTTTTGTTGCTGCCGCTTTTGCTTTTGGCAGAAAAACGTATGCATAAGCTGCTGCAATATCTGTTGGTTAGCCTTTGGCTTTATGTGCCAACCACGCTTTTATTTATGGGCAAAACCGGCGATGCGGGCTTTTTTAACCAGTTAATGACCGAGCGTTTATTGGCCCCTGTTCTCCCCTTAGGTGGCGCAAATGCGCCCATATTTTTAGTGGGGTTTGCGCTTTTGCTGGCCTTTTGCTTTTTTTATCATACGGATAAAGAAGCCGCAGCCGTGCAAATGCCGCTATACGCGTGCCTTGCGGCGTTTAGCCTTTTGTTTCTTGTGGTGGAATGGCACCCGCAATGGCTGGTGCTTTTGGTGCCGTTTTTTGTGCTCACAACGGCGCTGGCGCAAAACAAAACGCCCTATGTGGTGCTGGATATTGTGCTGTGCGTAGGCTTTTTGCTGCTGTCGTTTCAGCGCTTTCCTGGTCAGCTGGAAGCCAATATGATGGACTTTGGGCTTGTGGGCATTCTGTCTGGCCTTGCTGTCAGCGGCACGCCGCATCGCGAATTAAACTTTTATTTTTCGCTGATTCCGCATATATTCCCCATTGCGGCGGCACTGTTTACGGGCGGGCTTTTGGCGGGGCTTGTTTACAAAATGCCTGTGGGCGGTGTGCAATTGGGCGATCGCTTATCGGCCAAGCACCGCTATGCGCCCTCGCTGCGCGCGGGGCTTTGGATGCCCGCGCTTTGCGCCTTTGGCGGCTTTTTTGTGCTGCCGTGCGTGTTTGTGTGGCTAAAATGCTTTGGCGGGATTTAGCATTTGTGCGCCATAGCCGTAGGTTACTGCAAAGGCTATCGCAAAACGGCGCGGCTAGGCAAACGGTTTTGCACCTTTCCCGAAACTCAAATTCAAAAAAGAGGGGTTTTCTATACAATGGCGCTGCATGTACGGCCGGAAATACTGGCACAATATCGCGAATTTTATGATTTTGCATTTGAAAAGGATGCAAATGCGCTGGTGCTAACCGGCCTTACCGACGATGCCGCGGCGGCCCTTTGCGACACAAATGCCGAAAAAATTGTGATCAAAGATTCCCCCGCACTGACAAGCCTTGCCTTTCTTGCGCGCTTTACAAAGGCGCGCTATGTAGGCGTGTTTCGCTGCAACAAGCTGACGGCTTTGTGGGATATTGCCGATGCCGCGCCGCTTTGTGCACTTGCAATTGTAGATTGCAAGGCGCTGTGCGACATCAGCGCGCTGCGGCATGGCGGCGATTTGCGGCACTTTTATTTTGTGAACCGCTGGGGCTTTCAAAAGCTGCAAAGCCTTATGCCGCTTTGCGCACACGCGGGGCTTTTAACGGTAGACCTTGCGTTTAAAGGCACGCGCGAGCGCGAAAAAGTGCGTTTTGCCACGGCATGGCCGGAGCTGCAAGCGTTTACCATCAGCCCGTCGCTGCGCCGATGCTTTTTATCGGAAAGCGAGGTAAAGCCTTGAACATGGATGAAAAAACTATGCCGGATCAACGGCAGATTTTAAACGTTTCGGTGCTGGCAGGCACGCTGCTTTTAAAAAGCGGTGCCGAAATTTTTCGCGTGCAGGAAACGATGGAGCGTATCGGCAAAGCCTTTGGCGCGAAAAATTTGCATGTTTACGTGTTGACAAACGGCATTTTTGCTTCAGTGGATGAAGATGGATGCACGGTGTCAAGCGAAATCCGCCATATCCCCACGGCGGTGATGCACATGGGCCGCATCGCAGCAGTGAACGACCTTTCGCGCCAGATTGTGCAGGGCGCAGTTTCGATACAAGAGGCAAACGAGGCGCTGGTAGACATTGCACAATTGCCGTTTTCAAAGCCGTTGTCGCGCATTTTGGCTTGCGGCATGGGCGCGGCGGGCTTTGCGTACATTTTTGGCGGCACATGGTGGGATTGTGCGGCCGCATTTTTGGTTGGCCTGGTTTTACAAGTGTTTTTGCTGCATGCCGCCAAACAAAATTATAGCAAAATTATCACCAATATTATGGGCGCGGCGCTTGCGGCGCTGTGCAGCTTTGTGCTCGTTACGCTGGGCTTTGGCAGCGATTTAAACCATATTATTATCGGCGCAATTGTGCCGCTGGTGCCAGGCATGGTGCTTACCATGTCTATTCGCGATTTTGCCAATGGCGATTATCTTTCTGGCACAATTCGCATGATAGACGCGCTTTTAATTGGCGGCAGCATTGCCATTGGCGTGGGCGCTGTGCTCAAGGCAATCAGCTTATTAACGGGGGTGATGATATGAGCGTGCCTGCGTTTCTTTTGCAATGTATCATGTCTTTTTTGGCCACACTGGCGTTTGCCGTTTTGTATCATGCGCCGCGTAAGGAATATTTTTGGTGCGGCTTCACGGGGGCCGCGGGGTGGGCGTGCTACACCATTTTAATGCAATATCAGCCCTCGCCCGTTACGGCATCTTTGCTGGCGGTGCTGGTGCTGGCGCTGTTTGCGCGCGTGTTTGCCGTGCGCCGATGCTGCCCGTCCACAATTTTTCTGATTTGCGGCATCTTCCCGCTGGTGCCTGGCGCGGGCATTTACTATACCGCCTACCATTTTATCATGGGCGAAAACGAGCTTTTTGCCGCAAAAGGCGTGGAAACCATCAAAATAGCCGTTGCCATTGCGCTGGGCATTGTGCTGGTGCTTTCGCTGCCCACAAAGCTGTTTGCCGTCTTTGCACCTAATAAAAAAAGCGCGTAAAGGGCGGCCGGCGGCCTGCCTTGTTTGCAAGGGCATCCAGCGCGTTGGTTAGCCGCGCTTTATACTATGGGAGTATCATTCAAAAAAGCGTGCATGGTAACGATAATCGTTACCATGCACGCTTTTTGCATCTATTACTGCGTCTATTTTTTCGTTTACTTTTGCGTTTATTGCTGTGTCTATTCGCAAAGATTAGCGGCCATGCGTGCAGCCGCAGCGGCAGGGGAATGCGCCTGTGTGCAAAAACAAGCGCCGCTTGCCAGCCCCAAATCCCATTTTACGCGGCAAATGGCGGCCGCGCTTTTTGCCGAAAGCGTGTCGCTTTGTGCAACGGCATACGGCGAAAGTGCCTCGTTTTGTGCAACGGCATCCGCCGAAAGCGCGTATACAGGCACATTGTGGGCGGCATATGGGGCAAAAAAAGCATCGGCTATGGATTTATCCTGCGGCGCAGACGTAACAAGCGCAATCGGCAGCGTGCCCAGTGTGCGCGCGGCTTCATCGGGCACGGCGTGCGGTGCATATGCCAAAACGTGCACACCGCCAAGCGCCGCCATAAACAGTGCGGCTGCGGCGCTAGGCACGGCGCTTTGCCCTTCGCACAAAGCGCGCGGCAAATCCGTAAGCGTTACACAGGCCGAGGGCAAAGCACAGCACGCGGCAAGCGCTTCTTGTGTAAGGCCAATACAAAGCTTGCCCTGCCAAATATGCAAAATAGCGCCCTCGGCACCGTTTTGTGCAGCGGTGTTTAAAGCGTATTGGGCGCTAGCAAGGCGCTCGGCTTCGGTTTTTCCTTGAAACAAGGCGCTGCCGCAAAGCGCCACCACGGGCTTTTGCGCACGCAGCACGGCACCTATTTTTGGCGAAAAATGCAAATATTTTTGTAAATTCATACCGCAACCACCTGTTTGTGTAGTAAGCCGTGTTTTGCCAGCGATATGGCACAGCGCGGCTTTTGTATTAACCGTATCTAACAATGAGTGTACCCCGAACAATGCAAAAACGCAAGAAAAAAAGCAAGCAAATGGGAAAGTGATGTATATTCCGTTCTTCTCTGCCCAAAATAGCATTAGTAAGACCCAAGAATGGGCGGCAAAATCCACAGGCATTCATTCTTGAACGGAAAAGGGGAAAGGTATTTTATGAACAAACATACGAAAAGCACATCTTTTTTGAAGGGTAAAGGCTTTTATGCCGCGCTTACGCTGGTTATTGCGGGCGCTGCCCTGGCAAGCTTTCTCGCAATCAATAATATGATGGACACGCTCGGCACGAAAAACAGCCGAGAGCTGGAGGAAAAACAATGGGGCTTCGAAGATACGCAGGTAGAAAACAAGCAAGAGAATATACCAAAGCCGCAAAGCTCGTCGTCTGCGTCGTCAAATGCGGCGTCGTCGCAGGCTTTGCCTACGGAGCAATCCGGAAAATCCAAAGAGTCCTCCGGGCAGCCCGTGCCGCCGACACCATCCTATCAGCTGCCGATGTCTGGACAAGTTACGGAGCCTTTCAGCGGCGATGAGCTGGTGTATAATGTTACAATGGGCGATTGGCGCACACACAACGGCATGGATATCGCGGGCGTAGTAAAACAGGGCGTGCATGCGCCGATGGCCGCCACGGTGGCAAAGGTGTATGCCGATGATATGTGGGGCCATGTGGTGGAAATCAGCGATGGCACCTATACAGTGCGCGTAAAGGGCCTATCGAAAGACGTGCTTGTAAACGAGGGCGACAAGGTAGAGCAAGGCGCAACGCTGGGCATGCTGGGCGAAATTGCCGCCGAGGGCGCAGCCGAAACGCATTTGCACGTAGAAGTGGAACAAAACGGCATATTGGTAGACCCCGCCTCGATATTAAAATAACGCTTCACAGCACGCATTGCAAAAGCGGCCGCCGAAAACGCGGCCGCTTTTTTGCGCCTTTGCGTTGTTCTTGATAAAAGGGGCAAATTATGGTATCCTAATAAAAGAATATTTTAAACAAACACGCGCACAAACACACAGCGCAAACGCAAAGAAAAAGCAGGCATTTTATCTATAATATCGAATGAAAATGAGGAACACGAATGGGAAAATTTACGTTCAACAAAACGGCGGTTGACGGCGTTTATATAATCGAGCCATCGGTATACGGCGACGCGCGCGGCTATTTTATGGAAACCTTTCATAAAGCCGAGTTTGCCGCGGCAGGCATCACGGCGGAATTTGTGCAGGATAATCAATCCAAAAGCACAAAGGGCGTTTTGCGCGGGCTGCATTTTCAAAAAGAGCACACGCAGGGCAAGCTGGTGCGCGTGATTATGGGCGAGGTGTTTGACGTGGCGGTGGATTGCCGCCCCAATAGCCCCACCTTTGGCAAATGGGTGGGGGCCGTGCTTTCGGCGGAAAATAAAAAGCAGCTTTATGTGCCCGAGGGTATGGCACACGGCTTTTTGGTGCTTTCGGAAGAAGCGGAATTTACCTATAAATGCACCGATTTTTACACGCCGTCTGCCGAGGGCGGCATCCCCTGGAATGATGCTGATATCGGCATCGAATGGCCGCTTGCGGGCCAAGCGCCGCTTTTAAGCGATAAGGACGGGCAGCACGAGCCGTTCAAAGCTCAGCAATTTGCGTATTTTGAAAAATATTAGTGCGCGCGTTAGCGGCGTTGTATAGCCCGCAATAACCTGCGGGCAATATAAAGCGGCAAAACGGCGTGGCATAAAGGAGCAAGCAGGCTATGCCCAAAAATCAATATCAACTTGTAAAAAACTCGGCAGAAAAGGATACTGTTTTAAAAGCCTTGCGCCGCAATATCCATCCGGCACGTGCAGCCTCGCTGATAAAGCGGGGCTATCTTTGCGCAACAGAGCGCGGCGGCGAAGCGCTGTGGCGCGAGGTGCGCTTTCGCCTTGCGCTGATGACGCGCGGCGAGGTGTGGCAGCATCGGGCAGATTTGCCCTTGCATCGCGAATTGCGCGAGCAGGAAAAGGTGGTATTCCCTAAAATGCCGCTGATTTCGCTGATTGTGCCGATATACTGCACAC
>JAGPHI010000192.1 GCA_018055565.1 Oscillospiraceae bacterium
TGCATAGCGCGCGCGGGCCGTATGGCAAGCCGAAAGACAATGCCTTTCCCGACAGCGCATTTATGGATATTAGCCCGCGCGTGCTAATTGGAAAACCGCGTGCACAAAAAGACAAATACACCATGCTAACCACACTTGCCGAAATGCGCGAGGCGCGCGCAGGGCGCTTTTTGTACTGGATATGCATGCAAATTGCCAAACATACGCTGCACTTTTCAACCGATAAGGCCGTAAACAAAAAAGTGCGTAAAGCGTCGGTGGATGATTTGCCTTTTAAAAATATTGCGCTTAATTCGATGGGTATCATTGGGCATGAGGCAAGCGAGGCGCTTTTGGCCAAATGCAACGGCAACGGCACTTGGCTGGCTGTGTTGCGCGCTTTGTGGGCGCAGCGGCATGCAAAATAGCGATGGCGCACACGAGCGCCCTATGGATATTTGTTCATACAGATAAAAAGCAGCACAGGCGCGCATAGAATGCGTGCCTGTGCTGCTTTTACTATATTGATATTGATGCGCTAAACATGCATCGGCGGTTAATGCCCTAAAATGCATTCGCTAACCGTAGGATGCGGAAATATGGTGCTTTCCATTTCGGCGCGTGTAAGCGCCGCATTCACACAGGCCGTAAGCCCGCCAATCATTTCGCCCGCGTGCGGGCACATCAGCTGCGCGCCAATGAGCACCTTTGTGTCTTGGCGATACACCAGCTTTGCAAAGCCGCGCTCGGCCCCCTCGATGATGGCTTTGCCGTTTGCCGAGGTAAGGCCTTTGCTGGTTTCCACGGCAATGCCCTGTGCCTTTGCTTCATCTGCCGTAAGGCCAACCGTGGCAATTTCGGGCTGGGTAAACACGCACGCGGGAACGCACATGGTTTTGGCATTTGGCTGATTATAGATGGCGCAAACTGCATTTTTTGCGCCTGCCTCGGCGGCGTGCGCCAGCTGCACCCCGCCTTTTACTACATCACCGATGGCATAAATGCCGCAAACGCCTGTATAGCCATTTGCATCTGTGGGGATATAGCCGCGCTCGGTAGCAAGCGAAATGCGCGCAAGGCCCAGCGCATCGGTGTTTGGCAAGCGCCCTGTGCAGATTAATACCCGTTCGGCGCACACGCAAGCTGCTTCGCCTTTTTCGGTGTAGGCGCATTGCAGGCCGCCGTCGGTTTGCGTGATGGCGCTGACCATCGCATTTGTGTGCAGCGCGATACCGCGGTTTTTAAACAGCATGGCAAGATTTTGCGAAACTTCGCGTTCTAATTGGGGCAAAAGCCTGGGCTCGGCCTCTAGTATCGTAACCGCGCAGCCCAGCGCATGATACATCTGCGCAAACTCCACACCCACAACGCCGCCGCCAATAATGACAAGGCTTTTGCACGCTACGCCGCCATTTGTTAAAAGCGTATCGCTGGTGCACACGCCCTGTAAATCCGCGCCCGTAATGGGCGGCATTGCCACGCGCGAGCCGGTGGCTATGATGATATTGGGCGCTTGATATTCAGCATCGTTTACGGTGATGCAATCGGGCGCGCTAAACTGTGCTTCGCCTTCCAATAGCGTTACCTTTGCCCTTTGCAAAAGCTGGGCAATGCCGCTGCGCAGCTGCAAAACGGTGCGTGCGGCATACGCGTGCATCGCGGCAAAATCGTATCCTACCTGCCCTGCCAAAACGCCAATTTCTGCCGCGTTTTGCAGGCTGTGATAGGTGTGGGCGGCGCGCAAAAGCGCTTTGGTTGGGATGCATCCGCGGTTTAGGCAAGTGCCGCCAAGCTGTGCTTTTTCTACTAAAAGCACGTGCTTTCCAAGCGCCGCCGCCTCCAGCGCCGCCGTGTAGCCGCCCGGCCCGCCGCCGATAACAATGCAATCAAACTGTTCCATTTTTCTGCTTCCTTTCGGGGCGTTGATTCGATACGCGCTGTGCACAAATGGGCCGTGCCCTATTATATAAAGCACTGCATGCATCTGTGCAACATGCGCAAACATGCTATATTGTGCGATACAGCGTAAAATATGCACCGCATTTTATGGTATTATGGCCTTGTGCACAGTTCCTGCAAAAGCCCTGCGATATCGGCAAAGATGGCGCTTTGCTCTGGATGTGACGCCGTTAAACGCTGTGTAAGGCCGGCATCTGCGCGCTCGCCCGTCAGTGCATCACACACTACGAAAGACAACGATTCGTCTAAAGCATCGGTGTAAAACGTTGGGTTTTGTATGATATCATTTACAATTTCCACGCGTAAATCGGCACTGCCCCATGCAAAATGCGCCGTATTGCGAAAGCTGTAAATGGGCTCTGCGCCCAGTATCCAATCCTCGCCCGCAAATTTGCGGGTAAGCGCCGAAAGCGCGTTCGTATCAAAGCGCGATGCATCAAACGGGCGCAAAGGCAAGCCATATTCGCTGCCAAAGGAATCAATTAGCACGGGTTTCACAGCGTCTACCGTGATGCCCGCACGCAGCTGATTTAAATTGACAACGCGCGAGGACACCGAGGCTACGCCTTTGCTTTCCAGCTTTTCCCGCGACACAGTCAGATAGCCCGCCAGCGCCGACAAATCCGATGCAATCATCAATGTGCCGTGATGATAGGCCGCATGTGCCGTTTTGTAAAACGCATTGCCCGAAAATTTGCGTCCAGACGCCGTGATATCGTTGCGGCCTGATTTTTCGGCGCGAATGCCCAGCGCACGCACCGCTGCCAAAATGGTGTTGAGCTGTTTATCCAGATTGTACTCGCTTTTGGGCATCACAAAGGTAAAATTGAGATTGCCCATATCGTGGTACACTGCGCCCCCGCCCGAAAGGCGGCGCGCAATGTGGCCGCCGTCCTCGGCCAATGCCGCCAAATTGCATTCAACCCTTGCATTTTGGTTGCGCCCGAGCACCACTGTTTTGTTGTTTTGCCAAAGATATAAAATGCATTCGTCCTGTGCAACAGTGGATAAAAGCAGCTCTTCTATGGCCTGATTATGATAAACATCAATGCTTCCGCTAATTAAATAGGATAGTTTATTGAGCATCAAACACATACCTCAATTTTGCCTTGCGCGCCGCTGTTACCTCGTCTGGGCGCGAAATAGGCGTGGTGATAGGCGCGGCATGCAGCGCGGGTGCATCGGTGCGCGCTTTTTGCAATATCGCAATAATTTGCTCGGCTGCAAAATCCAGCGTTTCTTTCGATTCGGTTTCAGTGGGCTCGAACATCAGCGCTTCGTGCACAATAAGCGGAAAATACATCGTGGGCGGATGGATGCCGCAATCCAGCATCGCTTTGGCAACGTCTAGCGCGCTTACGCCTGTTTCTTGCTTGATGTCTGCAAGGCTCATCACAAATTCATGCATGCACACGCCCTCGCATGCCATTTGGCAGTACGGGCGCAAACGCTCTTGCAGATAATTGGCGTTTAGCACCGCTGTTTGCGATGCCTCGCGCAAGCCCTCGCCGCCCAATGTGAGCATATAGCATAGTGCCCGCAGTGTTACAAGAAAATTGCCGTAAAACGCCTTTACGCTGCCAATGGTTTGCGCGGCATCCTCAAAAAGATAGGTTTCGCCCTGTTTTACGGCGTGTCGGTTTGGCATAAACGGCGCTAAAATTTGCTTTGCGCCTACCGCGCCAGAGCCCGGCCCGCCGCCGCCGTGCGGCGTGGCCAT
>JAGPHI010000193.1 GCA_018055565.1 Oscillospiraceae bacterium
CTTTTGGGCTTGATGCATACGCGCCGCGGCGCAAAGCCCAATTGTAAACGTTTTTACACGCCGATATCGAAAGGCCTTATCTTAGTATATCCAAACAAGCCTCAAATGGTACACCAAAGCGTGCTTCGCGCCCCGCAACATTTGCCTTTTGCACCGCCAGCGCCACAAATTGCGCGGCAAGCGCCACGCTGTGCGCAAGCGTTTGCCCATGTACCAGCGCGCCCGTAAGCGCCGCGACAAACAAATCCCCCGTGCCGGGATACGCGCCGTTTTCGGCGGTATAGGGCAAAAGCAGCGGTGCGCCGCCCTGCGTTTGGCAAATATTACAATGGATAAGCGCCCCTTGCGCTTTTACAATGCGCGCGCCTTTCAGCACCACGGCCTTTGCGCCCAGTGCCAAAAGCGCCGCGCAACGCGCATACGCCGCTTGTTCATCAATAAATGGCGCATCGCTTGGTGCAAGGCCTAATAGCACAGCCGATTCCGTAACATTTGGCGTAATCAAATCCGCATCTTTGCACAGCGCGCGCATTGCATCGCAAAGCGCCGCGCTTTGCCCATGATACAGCTTGCCCGCGTCGCCCAGCACAGGGTCCACCACGCGCAAGGCAGCGGGGCTTTGCCCATATGCTTCCAGCGCAAGGCCAATGGCCTCAGCATTGATAAAATAGCCGCTTAACACCGCATCAAATTGTATATTTTCGCTTGCAAAATGCCGCAAGGCGCTTTGGGCAAAGGCTTGTGTGTCCAGCGTGTGCGGCTGTGTAAAGCCGCCCGTGTGCGTAGATAAAAGCGCCGTGGGCAGGCCTGAAGCGCACACATCCATTGCCGAAAGCACCGGCAAAATCACGCTTAAGCTGCACCGCCCCACGCAGGACAAATCATTAATGCACAAAACTTGCTTTGTCATTTCACCACTACTCTTTCTTGAAAATCAGCCCGCCCATGCCGCAAAAGGAAAAATTTACACTGCAATCTAACCATTTTGGCGGCAATACTATTAGCAGCACTCCTATCAATGATCAAAAACGTGTTAAGGAAAAACCTTGCGTGAAAAAGCGTTTTCGCGCTCGGTTTTGCGCCTTTTGCGCCAAAGGGGCGTGCAGGGCGCATTTCCTAAGAAAGGAAAGGTATTGATTATGCATAAAAGCGAAGAAAACATGATAAAGGGCGTGGCAATGGGCGTTTTGGCCGGCACTGCCGCGGGTGCTTTGGGCGCGTATGTGGCGCAAAAAAACCCGAAGGAAATCAAAAAAACCATGCAAAAGGTGGCCAAAACCGCCGAAAAGGCGATTGTGAACGCCGAAAAAATGATGCACTATTAAGCCCAATTGTATGCAGTGCCCTGTACCGTTTTAAGCGGATACAGGGCACTTGCATTTATGTTTGATTTTTTCGGTATGCGAGATAACTTTCCAATATCACCGTGGCCGCCACAGCATCCAGCACCTGCTTGCGCTTTTTGCCAAAGGTGCCGTTGTCCGACAGGATGTTCGCCGCGCTCACCGTAGTGGAGCGCTCGTCCCAAAGCTCTACGGGCACATCCACAATCGCCGTAAGCAGGCTTGCCATTTTGCGGGTTTTTTCTGCACGGGCACCCTCGGTGCCGTCCATATTTTTGGGCAGGCCAATCACAATCATGCCCGCCTCATACTCGCGGCTGGCATAAACGATTTTTTCAACCACCTTTGCCATGCTTTTTTCGGTAATTTGGCCGATGGGGCTTGCCAAAAACTCGGTGCGGTCGCACATGGCAAGGCCCGTGCGTGCATCGCCATAATCTACTGCTAATATCTTCACAAAATCGCCATTCCTTTCATTGAACGCGCTGGATGCTTGCAAAACGCGGGCGTAATGATCCCGTTTTTACTCAATCGGCTTCATCGTGGGGATTTTAGCAGCGTCACATTCAATACTATACAACATCATACGATACCCTACCTTTTGAATCAGCCCATCGGCGACGGTTTAACGATACTCTTTGGTGTTCTACCTTTGGCCTGTTGGCCGTGGAGTAAATCGTGGCGTAAGTGGTGTAAGCCTCAAATGTGAGGCACCAGAAATTACGCAAAAGTATTGTACCATATTTATCTCGGTTCCGCAACGGATTCCTTTATTTTTGATCGCCAGTCCGAGAAATTCTTATGTATAACAGCAAGATCATCGTCCTCGTCAGATGAAATATATATGTGCGCTTTCTGGAAAGCTTTCTTTATCTCACGGGCGTATGCCGTCTCTTTCATATCCTTATTGTGAGGGATTCGGATCAGTTTGATGTGTCTCTTGCTGCATATGTAATCTTTAACAGCTCCAGCTCTTGTTGCACCGGAAGACTCTATTGCAAGCCCTAATTCCGGGATATATGCTTCGAGCGGAATGCCAATCTCTGCGTCAGAATTGATTATAGGCTTCATGCCTTGGCGACCGGCATAAAGGATGATGAGAAGTTGAGGTACAAGTTCATGGAACTCTTTCTCACAAACCGAGCATCCTAAACCGTCTATTGCCCTGTCGCGGATGCGCGCCTTCCATTGATGCCCGTAAGCACATTTCCACCAGACGCTGCGCAGTGAATTTCTCGAAATGCTTTCAGGCATGATTCCTTTGTTTTTCTCCGTGTCCCATTCGCACATAAGCGCCGGGTCCGTCGTTGCAAGGTCGTTATATCCCGGCAACACCGCTCGATCCGCACATACAGGACAGGCCGCTCCTCTAACTCGTGACTTGACCTGCGACTTCCATTCAAAACCGCAGGTCTTACAATGCCACCAAACATTTTCCTGAGCTTTCTCATTGATTGCATCCGGCGTAATCGGTAAATTTCGGTCTGACCATTCCTCTGCAAGATGCGGCTGTTTTGTCGCAAAGTCGTTAAAGCCTTTCAGCAGCAGAATACCACTGCAATAAGGGCATTTGCTCCCATAGGAGCGCGTTGATATAAGGGTGTTCCATTCGTGCCCATGGCTGCACTTCCACCAAACCTTTCGGTTCGCAAACGCTGTGACCATTGAGGGCAACAAAGGCAGATTGCGATCCGACCATTCCGCGGCGATATCCGGAAAAAGCGTCTCCAGATCGTTGAAACCGGAAAGCACGAGATTGTGAGAGCAATAGGGGCATCCGGTTCCATGAACTCGGCTTTTCACCGCTGCCGTCCATTCATGACCGCAGGAACCAACCCAAATCACTTTCTTGTGAGAACCAACGCTTACCATTGTCGGCTTCAGTTCTCCGTTCTTGGGAGACCATTCCGCCGCTATTTGCGGGTACAGTGTTGATATGTCATTGATTCCTTCCACAACTCTCGCGCCTGAACAGATGGGGCAGTTTTCACCGGATGAACGGCTCTTAGGACTTGCCTGCCATTCGTGACCGCAGTGTCCTTTCCACCACACCGGCTTATTCGACCCGTATGATATGTTGTCTGGTGTCAATGAACCGTTTCGTGTTGACCATTCTGATACCAACTCCGGCTTTTTGCTGCTAAGACTATTATCCATACTGAAGCCTCCCTCATCTGCTTTGCTCCAGTATAGTTATATATGTACGAAAAGAGAAATATGCAAAAAGCCCTGCAACCGGATCATAGGATTGCAGGGCTTATCGTATTCTGTTACACATGAGCGCTGATTGCTGACCCCGAATTA
>JAGPHI010000194.1 GCA_018055565.1 Oscillospiraceae bacterium
TCGGTGGAGCCGCCCATCGCGTTCACAAGCGGAATGGTGAACATGTTAATCGCAATGCCGCCCAGCTGCGCCATTGTCATACGAAATACATTGATAACCTCGCGCTGGTGCTGATCGCGCGTCATCAGCGAGTTTAGCGCGCCGTAAGGGATATTGATGCCGGTATAAAGAAACGTGGTTACAACGTTGTACGAGATAAAAACATAAATGTATTTGCCCAATTCGCCAATTTGCGGCACAAAGGTTAAAAGCGCGGTGCAAATGCCAAACGGCACTGCCAGCCAAAGCATCCACGCGCGCGCCTTGCCGTGCTTGGATTTGGTTTTGTCCATGATAAAGCCCATAAAAAAGTCGGTAAGGCCGTCAAAAAAGCGCGAAATCAAAATCAAGGTGCCCACAATGCCGAGGTTAAGCCCGAGCGCATCGGAATAAAAAAACGTGATGTACGTGCCAGTTAAAACCATTACGAGATTGCTGGCTAAGTCTCCGCAGCCGTAGGCCAGCTTTTCACCCAAACCGATTTTTTCGGTGTGCAACGAGGCTTGTGTATTTGTTTGCATCACTAATACCCTTTCTTTCCGCCCCAAAGGGGGCATTTTGCTTTCGATAAATCTATTATAGAAAGAAAGAATAATAAAAAATACACAAATTGTTTCATCACGAAATCCAATTTTTGTTTTAAATGCGCATACAAAATTTTGCGCGTTTTTGTTTGTGCAGATTATTGATATAAAAAATGCACATTTTTGCTATTGCAAAGCCCTAGCGCTTGCGCAAAAGCAGCACTACAACGTCATGCGGCGCTAAACGCGCGCTGACAATCAGCGTTTCGTTTAATGCTTGCACGCTGTGCAGTGTAAAAAGCGGCGCGGAAGCTGCGTCTAGCTGGGCGCATTCGGCTTTTGTCATATGCTCGGGCGCGCCCATTGTAAGCCACAAATCATAGGCGCTGCCGCCGCCGCGCCCCACCAGAAAGCGCTGCATGGCCCATTCGCCGTCCAAAACGCCCGTAAGCTGCAAATTAAACACGCGGTCTTGCGCCGATTTAAACACCTTATACCGCTTTGTGCGGGTGTGCTCGGCCGCTTGTCTGTATCGATAAAGCGTATCGTAATGACAATAATTATACAAAAAAACCTGTATTTCATCATCTTTCTGCGTTACAAAATAGCCCTCGCCCGCCGCAAGCAAGCGATCGCCCATGCGCGTTAAAAGCGTCAGCGCACGAAACCCGCTTTTTGCAACGCCGCCGCGTGTAAACAGGCCAAACCCGCCGTGAAACAGCGCGCCGGATGGGGGCAGCTCTTCCATAAAATCACTCAGCTGCCAATAGCCCATCGCATAAAAATTGTCGTAGTTTTCTAAAATATTTTTAAACAGATAGGCCGATTTAAACGCAGTGTCATTGCATAAATCGCGCTGCCAAAGGTTAGAGTTCCATTCGTCCAGCATCACGGGCAGCTTTGAAAGCCCCAGCTTTGCCAAAACGCTTTCCAGCCGTGCAAGATAGTGCGTAAGATATTGCTCGTTTGCGCTGAGCACAATGGAAAACGCTTCTTCGTTTTCCACCAGCTGCAAGGATTTATCGTCCTCGTCTGCGCTGGCGGCGGGGTAGGCGTGGCAGGCAAAGATATCGGGCACGCATTTTTCCTGTAAGCAGCGCATTAAAAACTGCTCGGAAAAAGCGATGGCGCTGAAAGCGCTGCACGGCCCCACCACGGTAAGGCCCTCGTCCACAGCTTTAATTGCGCGGTAAGAAGCAAAATACAACGCAAAATAATCCTCGGCTTCAAAAAACGGAAACATCAGCGCAAAATCCGGATTGCCCCACGGGCAAATGAGCCATTCGCGCATTTCGGCTTTGCCATAGCGCTCGGCGCAGTGGTGCAAAAGGGCCGTCACCAGCGCCGTCCATGCGGGCAGGGATTTGGGCATAGAAATAATGGATTTGCGTGCGTAGATAGAGTTTTGCTGCTTTGCCAGCGCCGCGGGCATAAAGCTTAATTCTAAATAGGGGCGCAGCTTAATCGACAGCAAAAAATCCAGCACTTCGTCAAGATAAGTAAAATTATACACAGGCGTGCCGTCCGCGCGCTCGCGATAAACCATCATATCATCGTCTAAAAAGCCGTGTGCGCGCAAAAACCCAAAGCCAATTTCCGTTTGCGCGCGCAAAAGCTGCTTTTGCACCTCGGCGTTTAAAATATCTTTTGCATAGCCCACATTTACAAGGCGCTTCCAGCGATGCTTTAAATTGCGGGTGCCAGTGGCGGATTGCGCAAAAATTTGGGTAACGGCATGGGCATCTGGCATGCTTTTTTCGGCGCGCGCGGCCTTTGGCTCATAGCGCAGCAATGTGGTAAATGCCGTAGACAAAGCGCCCGCATCCTCGCCGATATCAAAAGGCTTTTGCGGCAAAGGCGTAGCGCTGCGGTGTGTTTTGCGGTATTGGCCTGGTGTTTCCTGATAGTGCTGCTTAAAATAATCAATAAACGAATTGGTGTTTTTAAAGCCGGTTTCATAGGCGATATCGGTGATGGCCCCCGTGCTGTTTTGCAAAAACCAAAGCGCACGCTGTAAACGCACGGTAGTAAGATATTCCATAAACGTAACGCCCAGCTCTTTTTGAAATAAGCGCGAAAGATAAGACACGCTGACGTATTGCTGCTTTGCCAGCTGCGAAAGCTGGATGTTTTCTTTGTAATGTGCATTGATAAAACGGCACGCATCTGCAATGCGCCCGCCGGTGCTGTCTTGCTGTGCGTTTTCGCGCGGCACGGCATAGCCTTGCAAAAGCAAATCCAAAAGCTGCATAATGGCGCTGCGCACATGCATCGAGGAAGCGGCGGTGATTTTGTTTTGCGCGCTAAAAGCACTGGCAAGCGCAGCGCGCAGCGCATCAAAATCGCTTTGTGCTTCTGCTGCATATAAATAGGATTTGCACACAATTTTGTGCGTGGCAAGCTCTGGGCAAAGCTGCCCTATAAAATCCTGCGCAAGCCCCAGCGAAAGCACCATTGCGCCTTCGGCGGGCGTAACGCTTGCAAGCTCAAACGCGTTCACCACGAATACGCAGGCCTCGCTTGCGATGCTGCCCTCGCCCGCCACACAAACCTGCGCGCATCCGCGCAGCACAAAAAACACCCGCAGATATTCGCTAAAGGTATACGTGGCGTTATCTGGGCTGTTCAGTGCAAAATAAAATCGTTCGCCGCTGGCATCCATTGCGTGCACTCCTTTGCTTTTTACTATCCGCGCTTATGTAAACGCGCGCTGCGCTATAGCTTCACTTCACATACGCCCTCTAGCGCGCTGAGCAGTGCGGCCACCTCTTCGGTGCTCACTGCCGCCGGAAAGCGCCCCACAAATTTCACTTCAAAGCGGTTTGGTGTTTCGGTGCGGCGCAGCTTAGGCTCTAGCACTTCAACATTTTTGGTGGCAAGCGCTTCGCAAATTTGCAAAAAATCGGTTTTGTCGGTATCCAGTAAAATTGTGGCGCTGGCAATCCACGGCTCGCGAAATAAGCGCAAATTGGAATGCAAAAGCACTTGAAACAGCACAATCAGCACGCACGATGCAACGCCCAGCACATACATGCCCGCGCCCAGCGCCATGCCCACGCCCACCGTGGCCCAAAGGCCAGC
>JAGPHI010000195.1 GCA_018055565.1 Oscillospiraceae bacterium
GCGTTATTCCATTGCTTTGCAGGTAAGGATCGCACCGGCCTTGCAGCCGCAATTATTTTAACCATTTTGGGTGTATCGCGCGAGGACATCTTTGCAGATTATTTGCAAAGCAACGAGCAGCGGCGCGCGTGCAATGCCTTAATGCTGGAGCAAGCGCGCGCAGAGGGCCTGTCGGAAAAGGCGCTTGAGGCGCTCGGCGTGGCACTGGGTGTGCAGGCAGAGTATTTGGAGGCTTCGTATGCAGCCGCCGAAAAAAAATACGGCTCGTTTGCGGCGTATATTGAAAACGGCGTGGGTGTAACACCAAGCGAGCAAGCGCGCTTGCAAGAACTGTATTTGGTGTAAAGCAGCACAGCCGCCGCACGTGCATGCCCCTTGTAAAGCGCGCATCGGCGGTTTGGAAAACCCGTGAAAGGAAAACCTATGAAAACCATCTCACTTTTAATTAAACCGGCGTCATCGCTGTGCAATTTGCGGTGCCGCTATTGCTTTTATGCCGATGTAAGCAGCCTGCGCGCAATGCCCAGCTATGGCATCATGCAGGACGAAACCGTGGCGGCAATGCTGCACAATGTGTTTTCAGAGTTTACAGACGGCGACGTGGTCAATTTTGCGTTTCAAGGCGGCGAGCCGACACTGGCGGGGCTTGCGTATTTTGAGCGCTTTGTAAGCGCGGTTAAAAAGGCGCAGGGCGGCGCGGTGGTGCATTATGCCTTGCAAACCAATGGCATTGTGCTGGATGACGCATGGTGCAGCTTTTTAACGCAGCACCACTTTTTGGTGGGGCTTTCTCTGGACGGCGGCGCCGATATGAACGACGAAAACCGTGTGGACGAGCAGGGCAAAGGCACGTTTAAGCGCATTATGGCGGCAAAGGCCTGCCTTGACGCGCATAAAACCGAATACAATGTGCTGTTTGTGCTTACGCAAAACCACGCGCGTTATGCAGCGCGCGTGTGGCGCTTTCTTGTGGATAACGATATTCGCTATGTGCAGTTTATCCCATGCCTTGCCACGCTGGAATCCGGCGAGGCATCGCCCGCGGCGCTTACGCCCGCGCGCTTTGCCAGCTTTTACAGCGAGCTGTTTGTTCTTTGGGAAAAGGCCCTGGCGGCGGGGCAATATATCAGCGTAAAATTTTTTGACGATGTGTTTAATCTTTTAACGCGCGGCGAAGTAACGGCATGCGGGTTTACGGGCCGATGCCAGCCACAGTTTGTGGTGGAGGCAGACGGCGGCGTGTATCCGTGCGATTTTTATGTGCTGGACCAATGGAAAACTGGCAATATTACACACGATACGCCCACCGCGCTTTTACAAAGCGAAACGATGCAGCGCTTTTTGCAGCGCGAGCATGGGCATGTTGCGCGTTGCAGCGGGTGCGAATTTATCCGCATTTGCGGCGGCGGCTGCCCGCGCATGGCCAGCAATATGTATCACGGCGAACACGGATTTTGTGGATATCAAAGCTTTTTGCGGCAAAACCAAAGCTTGATTGAAAAGGTGGCAAAGCAGCATTTGCGGCAGTAGCCATTTGCATTGCGTATCGGGGAAAGCTGCGGCCTATGCTGGCCGCAGCTTTTTTTGGGAAAATTTCATTTTGCATCCTATTTTTTGGGAACGATACCAAAAACCACCGTCGAAATATATGAGATTTACCGTCCATTGTGGTTAAATCAACGAAAATATTGTAAAGCACTGGTTATCCATTGACAATTTGCTATACGGTTGCTATGCTAAATTAACGGGAAGCATTTCATTTAGGCAAAGCAAACAGGCGCTTTAACGTTGAAAATGCAGTTTTTACGCTCGGGTTTTCGCCTTGCGCGCCAAAGCGGCGTAATTTGGCAAAGCCGAAACGGCAATTTCCACGAAAGGATGAGATTTTGAATGGCATCTTCGATTTGGGATGTGGCAAAGCGTGCGGGCATTTCCAAAAGCACGGTATCCCGCGTGATGAACGGCGGGTCGGCCAGCGAAAAAACGCGCGCGGCTGTGCTGGATGCAATTGAAGAGCTGCAATATTATCCAAACGGCATGGCGCGCGGCCTGCGCGGCATTAAAAGCAAGGTTGTGGGCGTAGTAACGCTTGGCACCAACGCATTTGAGGACACCTCCACTGCTTGCCGCTTTGCGGGCATGAATAACGTGTTTTTGGCAAGCGGCTATTCGATGCTGCTGATTAACCCGTTTTTAGAGCCAACCGAATCCATTTTAGCCAATGCATTTCGCTATTTGCGCGAAAGCCGCGTAGACGGATTGATTTTTATCGGCAGTATCGACAGCGAAAAGGATCGCGCGCTTGCAAAGCAGCACCGCGAGCTGGTATATACGGGCGAGCGCATTGACGAAAAAAGCGGATTTCGCTTATATTTAGGCAATTATCATTACTCGCGCGATTTATATTCCTATCTGATATCCAATGGGCACAAACGCATTTTAACCCTAAACACCCGTTCGGCTGCGGCAACGTCTTACAGCGAAAGGCGGCGCGCGGCATATCAAGAGGTGTGCGCGTTATTTAACCTTGCGCCCGACAATCAATCGTTTATTTATACAAAGGATGCGGGCTTGTCGGACAAAGAGATATGCGAAATATTGTACAAGCAATTTGTAGAGGGGCGCTACACCGCCATTTTTTCGGATTCTATGCACCTTGCGCGCGACACGATTGCCTATTTTGCCTCGCGTGGGCTTGCCCTGCGGGACGATTATTCGTTGGTTTCCATCGAGAGGGGCAACGCCTGCGACAATAGCGAAAACCCCATCACCAGCGTTTGCCTGCCGGACCATGAATATGGCGAGGCGTGCGCCGCACTGATGCTGGAGGTGCTGGAAAATCCGGAGCTTACCATGAAGGACGTGGTGATGCCCTATTCGTTTAAAGTGCGCTCGTCTGTGCGCAATATCGGATAGTGGGTGCGCGTTCGGATGCGAGAGAAAGTATGCGCTTTTTTATTGCAATTTGTGGGAACGTTCCCATAAAACGGTTTTTACGCGCGTTTTTAATTGCGGGCGGATTCCATATCCGCCCGCAATCACGATAAACGGTTAAACGCAAAATGCGCCGCATCTTCGTTCTAACCTCTGACATCTTATCTCTATAATCTGACTTCTAACCGTAGGGGCGGATTCCATATCCGCCCGAAAACAGGCCGATAATGCATGCCTGAAAACAACCTGCATAAAGGCAAAAAACGAAAAAAACAGCAAAGTGCAAAAGAAGCGCTTTCGTAAGAAAACGCTTTTACCAATAAAGATACTTTAGGAGGACTTACAATGCGCGCGATTATGGTGATGTTCGATTCTTTAAACCGGGGGTTTCTGCCAAACTACGGTTGCGATTGGACAAAAATGCCCAATTTTGAAAGGCTTGGCAAACGGTGCACCACCTTTGACCGTTTTTATGGCGGCAGCATGCCGTGCATGCCGGCCAGACGCGAATTGCACACGGGGCGGTATAATTTTTTACACACCTTTTGGACACCGATGCACCCATATGACGAATCGGTGGTGGCCAATATGCGTGCCGCAAAAATTTACACCCATATTACAACCGACCATTTCCACTACTGGGAGGACGGCGGCAGCGGCTACTTGACCAAATTTGACAGCCACGAAATTGTGCGCGGCCAGCAGGGC
>JAGPHI010000010.1 GCA_018055565.1 Oscillospiraceae bacterium
GCAAACAGATTGGCCGTATGAAGAAAAACCCACTGTCAGCATCGGCGTGAGCTATTATCCAAAGCACGCCAGTGATTTTTTGCGGCTGTATGCCTGTGCAGACAGCGCGCTATATCAAGCGAAAGCGTCCGGCAAACGCAGCGTTGCGGAATTTGACGAAAAGCGTTTGGGCGGCGTGTGCCAATCCTTTACGCACGCAAAAAACGCAGCGCAAGCAAAATATACAGCGCAGGCCGACAGCGCCGAAAACGCCGAAAGCGCCAATAGCGCAGCGCAAAAAACCAATTAAGCATACGATGTTGATAAGGCGCGTGCAGGCGCAGGCGATAGCACGATAAAGCGCCAATAAAACCAACAAAAAAAGGGCTATCAAACAAGCGTTTGTTTGATAGCCCTTTTGCTGTATAGATGGCTTTTCGTGTTTGTTTTGCCATATGGGGCGGCTTTGCAGGCGAATGGTTTACACCAAAAGCTCCTGCGGCAAATCCTTTGCCACAAAGCCGCTCAAAATGCTGTCCAGCATTTCGGCCTGGCCGGAAAGCTCCTCAGAGGCAGCAGCCGATTCCTCGGCTGTGGCGGAATTGGTTTGCACCACTTCGGATACTTGCCCAATGCCCGTTGTCACTTCGCTTAAAAGCCGCGCCTGCTCTTCGGTGGCCTCGCGGATTTGCACAATAAAATCGGCGGTTTCCTGCGCGCCAGACACCACGGCATTCAAATCCTTTGCGGTAAGCTCGGTAAGCGTTACGCCGGAATTTACAGACATAACGGATGCTTCAATCAGTGCGGTGGTGTTTTTGGCGGCTTCGCTGGATTTGGTGGCAAGGTTGCGCACTTCATCGGCCACCACGGCAAAGCCCTTGCCCGCGGCGCCTGCGCGTGCAGCCTCCACAGCCGCGTTCAGCGCAAGGATATTGGTTTGGAATGCAATATCCTCAATGGTTTTAATAATTTTGCTGATTTCCAAAGAGGAAGTATTGATATCCGCCATAGCGGCGCGCAGCTTGTTCATCTGCTCGTTGGAATCGGCAATGGCGGCGTTGGCCCCTTGCGACATCTCGTCGGCTTTGCGCGTGTTCACGGCGTTAATTTTTACATGCTCGTTCACTTCGGTGATGGTGGCCAGCAGCTCTTGCAGGCTGGCTGCCTGTTCGGTGGCGCCGCGCGCAAGCACCTGTGCGTTATCCGATACCTGCTCGGCGCTGTTGGTAACTACGCTGGAGGTTTGCTCTAAATTTTTAATCGTTTTGCTCATGGATATGATAAAGCGCGTAATGGAATCCTCGATGTTTTTAAAATCACCGATAAAGGGCTTTGCGGGCGCAAGGTCAAAATTGCCCGTTGCCATTGAGGCCATTGCACGGTCAATATCCATAATATAGTCATGCAGTGTGGCGGTGGAGGAGCGCATGGCGTCTGCCAGCTTGCCCACGCTGTCTTTGGATTGGTATGTAATTTCGGCGCGCAAATTACCCTTTGCCATTTCTTCGGCCGCATTTTGAATTTCGGCCAGCGGGCGCACAATGCTGTCGGTTAAACGCAGCGAAAGCACCACACTGCCAACGGCAATCAAAAGCGTTGCCGCCAAGCTAAAAATGCAAAGCATATTGGTAAGGGCGGTGCCCTGCGCCACAGTTTCGGCGGTAAGCGTGTCAATTTTATCGCTGATGGATTGCTCGGCTTCCATCAAGGCAACAAGCTGCGGCTTGTCGGCCACAATCATTTTAGCGGCCGCCATGTTATCGGTTTTCGCCGTTTCAGCAATTTTATCGCTGCTGGCGCTCCATGCGGTAAGCGTTTCAATGTAAGAGGTAATGCCAATGCCATAGTCGCCCGCAAAGGGGCGCAGCACTTCGATGCACGCCATCATGATTTTTTTGGAGTGCTCATATTCCTTGATGTGCCCGTCGATTGTAACGGGGTCGCTGGTCATGGCAAGGTCGCGCAAAATGCGCGCGGTGTTGTTAATTTCAATGCTGCTGCTTTTCACGGTGGTTGCAATGGTCATTTCGTTTTCCACAAAAGCATTAAAGCTGATGTTTTTTTGCTGCAAGCCCACAATGGAGGCCAAAAGCATTCCCAAAAATACAAGAATTATCACAGCAAACGAGCCAACAAGGCGGGTTTTGATTTTCAGCTTTTTAAACATAAAAATTCTCCTCTACATTACCGAATCGTACGACGATACAAT
The DNA here is from genome assembly GCA_018055565.1 of Oscillospiraceae bacterium. Classification (GTDB taxonomy): domain Bacteria; phylum Bacillota; class Clostridia; order Oscillospirales; family Ruminococcaceae; genus JAGPHI01. The sequence goes on from JAGPHI010000010.1 coordinate 2,192, forward strand.
ATTCGACTATTCGTACTTTAAGAATAATATGCGCATCGTTGCTTTGTCAAGGATAAAACGCAAAAAAATTGTAAAAACCTGCCGAAATATCCACAAAAAATACAGTTTTACACCAAAATATATAGAAATTGGCATTTTGATATGCTATACTGTGTTTAAACGCTTGGCAAATTGGAGGGGCATACATACCGTGCTGTTTAATTCGTTGTCATATATGGTGTTTCTGCCGCTTGTCGTTGCGGCCTTTTTTGCGTTGCCGCAGCGTTTTCGCTGGGTGTGCCTTTTGGCGTTCAGCTATTTCTTTTATATGTCGTGGAATCCCAATTTAATTGTGCTGATTGCATTTACCACGCTGACAAGCTTTGTCAGCGCGCGCATCATCGAAAGCACGGCTTCGCGCGGCGTTGCAAGGGCAGCGCTGGTTGTGGGCATTGTGTTGAGCTTGGCTTGCTTATTCTTTTTTAAATATTTTAATTTCTTTTCTGAAAGTGTTTTTGCGCTTTCGCGCATGCTGGGCTTTAGCGTGCAGCCCCTTACGCTGCAATTGCTTTTGCCGGTTGGCATCAGCTTTTATACCTTTCAAACGCTTAGCTACGTTATCGATGTGTATAAAGGCAAGCTTGCAGCAGAACGGCATTTGGGTATTTATGCGCTGTATGTTAGCTTTTTTCCGCAGCTTGTGGCAGGCCCTATCGAGCGCGCTACCGCGCTTTTGCCCCAATTTCGCATGACCCAGCATTTTTCCTCGGCGCGTTTATCCGAGGGGCTGCGGCAGATAATAGTGGGCATGTTTAAAAAAGTGGTTATCGCAGATTTTGCGGCAAAATACGTTAATTTGGTTTATAACGATATCAGCGGCTTTGGCGGTTTATCCATCATTTTGGCCACCTTGCTGTTTACCGTGCAAATTTATTGCGATTTTTCTGGCTATTCCGAAATTGCGATCGGTTCTGCCAAAATTTTGGGTTTTGATTTGATGCAAAACTTTAAAAGCCCGTATTTTGCCAAAAGCATGAAAGAGTTTTGGCGCCGCTGGCATATCTCGCTGTCCACATGGTTTAGCGATTATATCTATATCCCGCTTGGCGGCAGCCGTGTGTCAAAGCCGCGCTATATTTTTAATATCATTCTTACCTTTTTGCTTTCGGGCCTTTGGCATGGCGCGGCATGGACGTTTGTGCTTTGGGGGCTGTATCACGGCGTGCTGCTTGCGGCAGAAAGCTTTTATTTAAAACGGCTTGATGCATATGTCAGTGCGCTTTCGCCCCGTGCCCGCTCGTTTGTAAATGCTTTGCGCACGCTGTTTACCTTTGCGCTTGTAAATGTGGGATGGGTTATCTTTCGTGCAAACAGCCTTGCGGATTTGGGCACGATTTTTGCCAATATTACGCATGGGCTGAATGTATTTCGCTTGCCCACCTATCTTGCCCTTATTGGCCTTACCACCCCCGCGATGTGGATGCTGGCTTGCATGCTTTTGTTTTTGCTTGTGTATGACGCATATGCGTATTATAAAGAAAGCCCCCTGTGCTGGATTGTGCGGCAAAAGCCTGCCGTGCGCTATGCAGCGTATTATGTTTTGTCTACGGCGGCACTGATTGGGCTTTTATCTGTGCCGATTGGCGCTGCGGCGGATTTTATTTATTTTCAGTTTTAGCGATACGCGCCCGACAGTAAATTACAAAAGGAAACGGCAAAATGAAACAGTATTGTATTAAATTTCTTGCATTTGTGTTGGCGCTTTGTGTCGTTCCGGCAATGTTTTTTGTTTATGTGCAAAGCAAGCCCAATATCTATGCCGACAGCTTGCTTGGCACAGTGCGCTATAAAGTGGAGCTTATACGCGATACGCCCTCGCCGCGCATTATTCTTGTGGGCGGCTCCTCAAGCCCCTATGGCACCGTTACGGCCGATTTTGAAAAGGCGTTTGGCATGCCATGTATCAATGTGGGCGTTACGGCATATTTTGGCGTGGATTACTACATCTCGATGCTCAATAAATATACGCGAGCAGGCGACATTGTGATATTTGCGCCGGAGCATATTTCTCTTCGCGCGCAAAATGTGGATTATAACACCCTGTGGTTTGCCATCGGCAATCACAGCCCGAGCCTCGCGCTGGTGCCGCTGCGCTATTATCCGGGCATGGCGTTTTCGTATTTATCCTACGCAAAAGAAAAGCTGGAAATTCTTTCGTGGGGCGAGGGGAAAAACGAACGGCATAAGGATTTTGGGCCAAACGGCGATGTGATTACCCAGCGCACAACACTGCTGGAAAGCGGATATAACCGCGATGATATCGTGACGCTGAATGGCGACACCCCTTGCAATAAAACGATGCGCGTGCTGAATCGCTATTATCGCAAGGCGCAAAAGAACGGTGTTCGCACATTTTTTGCCTTTGCACCGCTGGATGTGCTTGCGGTAACAAGCACCGAAGAAGAGATTGCGGCATATGAAGCCGCCATTGTTGACAAGCTGGATATGCCCGTTTTAGGAACGGTAAAGCAGCATTTGTTTGGCGGCGAATATTTTTACGATTCCAATAATCACCTGACCAGCGAGGGCGCGAAAGCCAATACCGCGCTGCTGATAGAGGCGCTTTCAAACGCATTGCAAACGTAACAAGGCAAGCTGCGGGCATTGCGCGCAAAACGTGCATTCTTGCACCCAAATAGCATTTGCAAACAGGCATTACGGTATAAACATCCCATTCGGCATGCAATGCCGGCAAGGACAATCGGTCAAAATTTGACAGCGAGGGGTATTGAGATGGATACAAATGCACAAAGCTTTGCCGATAACGCAATTGCGTTTACAAAACAGTTTTATCACAGCTATTTGGAGGAACGCGATTTTGCGCGTTGCCTTACGATGTTTGCGCCCGAAGTTACGTGGATTGGCACGGGCGCGCAAGAGGTGTGCCATTCCATCGAGGATGCAAAGCGGCTTTTGGCGCAGGAAGCGGCTTCGTGGGACGGGCACTTTTTAATCACAGGCGAAAGCTATCAAGTGGTGCCTTTGCAAGCGGGCATATGCAATGTGTATGGCGAAATGCATCTTGTAGAGGATGGCCCCGACGACGCGCTGCTTTTATCTGTATCGGCGCGCTTTTCTGTTTTGCTGCGCCAAGAAAATGCACAGTTTTTGCTTGTGCATATGCATTTTTCACTGCCCAATTCCGAGCAAAAATCCGATGAGTTTATCCATAAAACAATGGTAGAGGATTATAATGCCCAGCTCGAACAAAAGCTTGCCGAGCGCTCGATGCTTTTGCGCAACAAAACGCACGAAATGGAGCTTTTGGCCGATAATATTTACGGCGGTGTAGAAATTTGCCTTTTGGATGAGGCGCTTACGGTGCAATATGCCAGCGTAGGCTTTGAAAAACTAACGGGCTACACGGCAAACGCGCTGAATGCAATTGGCGGCCATATGGCCATTATGCTGCCGGGCGAAGGGGCAACGCACAAAGCAGAGGTGCTGCGCCAGGTGGCCGCAACAGGCCATTTTACAATGCAATATCGCATCCGCCACAAGGACGGCAGGCTTTTATGGGTGCAGGATCAAGGCGTGGATTTAACAGAGCAAGGCGGCCCCGCGCGCGTGCAAAGCATTTTGGTGGATATTACCGCGCAAAAAGACACCGAAGCGCAGCTGCGCCTTGTGCAAAAACGATACGAAATTGCGATGGCGGCCTCGGAAGTAACGATGTTTGAATACAATGTTGAAACGCGCCAGCTTACGCTGTTTGAGCGTGATGCGGAGTTTTACGGCGTGTCCAAAGTGGTGGAAAACGGCAGCGAAACATTTGTGAAAACCGGCATTATCGCGCCGGAGCATGCAGCCGATTATCTTGCGATGTATCGCAAAATCCACGAGGGTGCACCCACGGCAAGCTGCCGTGTTTCGTCGCGGGATATCAATGGCGTTGCCCACGATTTTGAGCTGACGTTTACAAATATTTTTAACGATGAGGGCAAGCCCGTGCGCGCGATTGGCGTGCGGCGGGATGTGTCGCTGCAACGCAAGCTGGCAAAGGAAATCGAATATGCCAACACACTTGCCACAGGCCAGCGCGTGGCCTTTGAAGCAAATTTAACAAGAGATACATTAATCAATGTAAACGAGGAATGGCGCGCCGCAGAGGGCGTGGGCGACTGCAAAACCCTTTCGGCCTTGATGGACAAGCGCATGCAGCAGCTGCAACCGGAATATGGCGAAGCGCTGAAAAGCATTTTCAGCCTTGAGCGTGCACAAAAGGCGCTGGAGCTGGGGCAAAGGCAAATTTATTGCGAGTATCAGCTGCGTGACGAGGCAAGGTCCTCGCTTTGGTATCGCTCGCGCGCAAGCTTTGTGCGCGATGGCGCTTCGGGTGATGTGTTTGCGCGCTGCTATATCACAGATGTCACAGCCATTAAAGAAAAAGAGAAAAAATCCAAAGAAGAGCAGCGCTATTACGAGGCGATGCGTGCAAAATCGGTTGAAGCGTATACCGCCAATCTTACGAAAGATCAGCTTTTGTCCGGCTTTGATTACCCGCGCGATTTTTTGGGCATGCAGGACGAAACAAGCTACACCAAGCTGCAAAAGGCAGCGCTGAAAAATTTGGTGCATCCGGAGGACCAAGCGCGCCTTAGCAAAATCTTAACTTGCGCCAACATTATTGCTTCTTTTAAATCCGGCGTGCGGGAATTAACGTTGGAATATCGCGCTTGCTCTGTGCAGGAGTTTTATTGGATGCGCACCACAGCACATATCTATAAAGAAAGCGAATCGGGCGATGTGTGCGCCATGTTCTTCATCGAAGACATAAACGAAATAAAAACAGCGCAGCTGGACATCGCCTATAAAGCAGAGCATGATTTACTGACCGGCCTTTACAATAAAATCAATACGCAAAAACAGATTGACGATTTTTTACAAAGCGCAGAGGGAAAAGCCGGCAAGCATGCATTTTTTATTCTGGATATAGATTATTTTAAAGGCATTAACGATAATTTTGGCCATGCCTTTGGCGATGCAGTGCTTTCGCAAATTGCCGCAAAAATTAAAGACCTTTTCCGCGACATAGATGTTTTGGGGCGCATAGGTGGCGACGAATTTGTGGTGCTGATGAAAAATGTGCGCGGCCCCAAAATTGTGCAGATGAAAGCCAAAGAAATGTGCGAGCGCATTGCCGACAGCTACACAAAAGGCACCGAAACACATAGAGTGTCGGCCAGTGTGGGCGTTACCTATTATCCTGAAAACGGCACCACATACGACACGCTGTATCAAAATGCCGATACCGCGCTATACAGTGCAAAGGAAAACGGGCGCAATTGCTACGCGGTGTACGTGCCACAAATGGGCAGCAAAATCCGCGCAGAAGGCGAGATGGACAGCAGCGAATACGAGCTGGATACGCTGGACGCCAATATTGCGCAGCACGTGTTTCGCATTATTTATGAATCGGATGACAAAAATGCCGCGCTCAATGCGGTGCTAGAGCTGGTGGGCAAATATTATCGTGCCAGCCGCGCGTATATTTTTGAACAAAACGAAAGCGGCACAGCCGTGTGCTGCACCTTTGAATGGTGCCGCGATGACATAGCGCCGCAAATTAAAGAGCTGCACTCGGTGCCGTATTCCGTCATTGGCGATTATCAAACAAATTTTGATGAAAACGGAATTTTTGCGATGTTGGATATCCATAAAGTGTCGCAGCAGCTGCAAACCGTGCTGTTGCCACAGGGCATTTGCAGCATGCTGCAATTTGCCATCATTAAAGATGGTGCGTTTAAAGGGTTTATCGGCTTTGACGAATGCGACCATGTGCGCGTGCCCAGCAAAAAAGAACTAACAGAGCTGAAAAGCATTGCCAATATTTTGGGCGTTTTTATCTTAGAAATGCGCAGTGTGGAGCTGATTTATAACGCCAACAATATTTCTACATCCATTATTAACGGCCTTGATTCCTATGCATATGTGTGCGACCCGATTACCTATGAAATTTTGTTTGTCAATCATCGCACACAAGAGATTATTCCGCAAATTGCAATGGGCCAGCGCTGCTATAGCGCAATATGGAATCGCACTTCGCCGTGCACGGAATGCCCAGTACGCGCCTTGATTGAAAGCGGCAGCGCGCGCTATTCAATGGATATGTATAATACCAATTTGGATCTTTGGGTAAAGGCCTCGGCTTCGTGGATCAATTGGATTGGCGGGGGCAAAAAATGTTTGGTGGATAGCGTGGATATCACAAAGTATAAAAAGAAGTAAGCCATGCTGCAATAAGCAGCCGTCCATGCTTTTGCGCTGCCTGTTTGCGGCGCACAAAGCAAAACGGCTGCTTTGCGCTATAAAGGAGAATGCATCATGCCCGACGAATATCTTTTGCAGTTTGCCGCGATTCTTGCCACGGTATCGGCGTTTTTGGTGCTGGCGCCTGTCGCCGCAGGCACCGTGCAATCGCGTATTTTGGCGCTGCTAGCGCCCATTTTGCCCGCGTTGCTTGTGCTGCTGGCTTATTTTTACACGGGCGAGGGCGCTGCACTGCGCAAGGGCGCGCTTTTGCTGCTGCTTTTTGTGTGCGTAGCGGCGCTATTTTACCTTTCGGCGCATCGGGACGCGCGTTTTATTTACTTGCTGTCGCAAGCGGGGCTGGTGGCGCTGATTACAGTGCAGCTGGCGGCGGGGCTTTTGGGCTCTTTGGTGGGGGCAGCGGCAGGCCTTTTGGTGATGAGCCTTGCTGTTTGCTGGGTTATCCATTTGGCGCGCGTGCAAAAGCCTCTATTTGCAAGCGATAACATCAGCTGGCCCAATTTATCTCTTTGCGCGGTGGCAATGCTTTTATTTGCGTTCTTTTTATGTGCATACCCAAAACCCAATACGGTTATCAGCGCGCATCTGCCGCTTTTGGCGATATACGGCGGGCTTGCGTTCGTGCTGTATAGCGAGCTTTTACGGTTTGCGGCGTTGCATGTTTCGGTTACACAAGCAGAGCATGCACGCGCCTTGCTTAAGGCAAAGCTATCGCTGAAAAACAGCCAGCTTGAAATGCAAAAGCTGTACGATTCCTTTGCACAAACCGATGCGCTTACCGGCATTGGCAATCGCGCCGCGCTTGAGCGCAATCGCCTTTCAGCCGAGGCAAACTGGCAAAGCCTGATGCCTGCCGTGTGCTATTCGTTTGACCTGAATAATCTAAAACAAATCAACGATACACGCGGGCACGCCAGCGGCGACCAAGCTTTGTGCGATATAGCGCAGCTTTTGCGCGAAACCTTTTGCGACACGCCCGAGGTGTATCGCCTGGGCGGCGACGAATTTTTGGTGATGGGCTATCAAATTGAACAGGCAGATGCCAAAGCGCGCCTAGCCGATTTCTACGAGCGCCTTGCAGCGCACAATGCACAGCAAGGGCAGGAAATCAGCTGCGCAGCCGGCATGGCCTTTACGCAAAATGCGGATATGACCTTTGCGTTATTAATGAGCGAGGCCGACCGTAAAATGTATGAAAATAAGCGCAAAGCAAAACCCTAGCGCCTTTTGTGCGTTAGGCGTTTATCTGCATGCATAATTTGTGATAAATACCGCTTTTTTGTAAAGTTATTGATTAAAATGAAATATTTTCCTTGTGTAATTCGTTTATCCTGTAGAAACCTATTATGGATGCCCCTGCGAAAGAGGCGTCTGCAAAATCGGTAGGGGGATTTACTATGCAAAACAAATCTGCAAATTTTTGGGAAGCTTTACGAGATATTTTTTGCATTGTGTATGCAGAATCTCCGGACGAAGAGCAGGAAGACGAAAGCGATGACGAAGAGTAAGCCTGCCTCTCCCATATAGCGTTATCACGACAAAAAATTAGCCTAACACCCTTTGAACAATTGTTCAAAGGGTGGTTTTTTGTCAAAAAAGTTAAAATTTTGGCACACCCGGCGGCGTGTTATGACGAAATCATTTTGCGAAAAGCACGCATATTTCACATACAAAGTATTGCTTTTTATCAATTGATACTATATAATGAAAAGAACTAAGTGGGGCAAAGTGGGGCAAAGTGGGTAATTCAGTACGAAAGGGGATGTCGGCAATGTTCATGGGCGAATATAATTATGTCATTGACGACAAGGGCCGCCTGAATTTTCCGCCAAAATTTCGCGAACAAATGGGCGAAAGCTTTATCGTTACACGTTGGCTGGATGATTGCCTTGTGGCCTTTCCACAAACGGAATGGCAGCGCATTTCGGACCTGCTTTCGGAAAAAAGCATGGTAAAGGCGCGCGATGTGCAGCGCTTTTTGTACGCAAGCGCAATGGAGGCGGCTGCGGACAAGCAAGGGCGCATTTTATTGCCGCAAAATCTGCGTGAACACGCGGGTCTTGCAAAGGATGTCACCATCATTGGCGTTGGCTCTCATGCCGAAATTTGGAGCACGGAAAGCTGGCGCAATATGAACGAGCGTATGCGCAGCGGCCCCATTGCCGCCGCTATGGAAGAGATGGAGTTTTAAGCCACATAGCGCCGATAGAAAGGCGTTTTGAACACTTGTTATAAATGGGGCTTTGCCCGATAAAGCATAGTGACGCAAAAGCAATTTTGCGCGATACAATTCGGCTTTGCCGCGTTGGACGCAAGTTTCAAGAAAGAAGGGGAAGCACAATGCCATTTGAACATATTCCCGTGCTGTTAAACGAGTGCATAAACGGCCTTGCCATAAAAGCAAATGGCGTGTATCTCGACGGCACTGCCGGCGGCGGCGGGCATTCGTTTGCCATTGCAAGCCGCCTTGAAAACGGCATGCTGTATAGCTTAGATCAAGACCCCGACGCCATTGCGGCAGCATCCGCGCGCCTTGCAAATATGCGTGCTACCGTGGTGCAAAGCAATTTTCGTAACGCGCCGTTTGCCCTTGCGCCTTTTGGCGTGTCGGGCGTGGATGGTGCCCTTTTGGATTTGGGCGTGTCGTCGCATCAGCTGGACGAGGAAAGCCGCGGCTTTTCGTACAAAGGCACAGCGCCGCTGGATATGCGCATGAGCCAAAGCGGGCAAACGGCGGCCGAACTAATTAACACACTTTCCCGCGAGGAAATCTCGCGCATTTTAAAAGAATATGGCGAAGAGCCATTTGCATGGCTGATTGCAGGCAAAATTGTGCAGCAGCGTGAAACGAAACCCTTTGCCACCACCGACGAGCTGGTGGCGGCGGTGGTATCGGCGCTGCCGGCCGCTGTGCGCCGCAAAGAAAAAAACCCCGCACGCCGCACCTTTCAAGCGCTGCGCATTGCAGTAAATGGCGAGTTGGACGCGCTTTCCGAGGGGCTGGATGCCATTTTTGCACTGTTAAAGCCCGGTGGCCGCTTTTGCATCATTACCTTTCATTCGCTGGAAGACCGTTTGGTTAAACAGCGCTTTCGCGCATGGGCCACCGCCTGCACCTGCCCTGCGGAATTTCCGGTGTGCGTGTGTAACGGCGTGGCCAAAGCAAAGCTGATTACCAAAAAGCCAATAGAGGCAAACACCGACGAGCAAACCGATAACCGCCGCGCGCGCAGCGCCAAGCTGCGCATTTTGGAAAAGCTTTAGCCATTTGTTTTGCCATTCAAGCGCAAACGGCGCACAGAATGATAAAAGGCCAATATGCCTATCCCAATCGCACGCAAAGTGCGTGCATTGGATTTCTGCACCCAATTTTTAGAAAGGAGGCTGCGCAATGCGCGATCAAAACACTGCTTATGATTTAAACCGCTTTGCCCCGCGCGAAGCATCCCGTGCGCAAACAAGCGCGCGAGAGATGCGCGTAGTAAAAAACACAGATAAAAAAGCATTGCGCCGCTTCAAGCTGAAAGGCGTAAAAA
>JAGPHI010000197.1 GCA_018055565.1 Oscillospiraceae bacterium
GCAGTGCTCAGTGCGCAGTGCAAAAACGCGCACTGCATCATAAAGAAAAAGCGCAGGAACGAATGGTTTTCGTTCCTGCGCTTTGCTGTTTATTCGTGCAATAAATCGAGGGTAATTTCATATTTGGAATCAAAGGCATTTTTTAGCGGTGCTTGCGCTTTGTATTTTGCAATAGCGCCTGCGGATTTTGCAGGGCTTTGCAGCGTGCCCGCGCCAGCCACACAGCCGCCGGGGCATGCCATGCCCTCTAAAAGATACCCGTCTAGCTTGCCGGCCTTTGCCATCAGCAGCATTTTGCGGCAATCGGCAAGGCCCTCGGCGCTCATCACCTTTACTTCGCGTTCGGGGTCTATGTTGTGTACGGCGTCCACCACGGCGCCGGCCACGCCGCCGGATATCGCAAAGCCGCGCCCTGCTGCGGTGGCTTCTTCCAATGGCGCGTCCTTAGAAAGTACGTCAAATTCCAGGCTTTTCGCCTCAAACATGCCCATCAGCTCTTCAAAGGTAATCACAAAATCCACGTCGCTGCGGATGCTGCGGCGGCTGGCCTCCAGCTTTTTGGCGGCGCAAGGGCCGATAAACACCACTTTGCAGCCTTTGTGCTCTTGCTTTTGCAAGCGCGCAGTTAGCACCATCGGGGTTAAGGCCATCGAGATATAGGGCGTAAATTCCGGAAACAGCTTTTTCGCCATCGCGCTCCAAGCGGGGCAGCAGGAGGTAGCCATAAAGGGCTGCTGTTCGGGCACCTCGCGCAGGAAATCCTTTGCTTCTTCAATGGTGCACAAATCGGCACCAATGGCCACTTCCACCACATCGTCAAAGCCCAAATGCTTAATGGCGGCTTTAATTTTTTCGGGCGGCATGTCGGGGCCAAATTGCCCCACAAAGGCGGGCGCGATAATCGCGATTACGCGGTCGCCCTTTTTCAGCGATTGAATCAATTGAAAAATTTGCCCCTTGTCGGCAATCGCGCCAAACGGGCAATTGGCAAGGCACATCCCGCAGGAAACGCATTTGTTTTGGTCAATCACTGCGCGGCCGTGCGCGTCGGAGCCAATGGCATCAATGCCGCAGGCTTTGGCGCATGGGCGCTCAATTTTATTAATGGCACCGTAGGGGCACACGTCTTTGCAGCGCCCGCATTTAATGCACTTTGCTTTGTCAATCACGCTTTTGCCATGCACAAGATGAATCGCGTCCTTAGGGCACACCTCTACGCAAGGATGCGCAAGGCAGCCCTGGCATAAATCGGTGACGTGATAGGCCTTTTCGGGGCAGGCGTTACACGCAAAATTAATCACATTTACCAAAGGCGGGTCATAATATTTTTCGGCAATGGCGCTTTCTTTCATGCCGCTGGCAAGGGGCGCATGCTCGTCCACAGGGCGCAGGGGCAGGCCCATTGCAAGGCGAATGCGCTCCGACACAATGGCGCGCTCCAAAAAAATGGAGTCGCGGTAGGTTGCCACCTCACCGGGTAAAATTTTGTACGGCAGGCTTTCAATATCGCTGAAATCGTCGCCATCTTGTGTCCAGGCAAGGCGCGCCACCTCGGCAAACACCTTGCGGCGGATATCGGTAACGGAAGAATAAATGCCACGCATAATAAACTGATTCCTTTCTGTCATGGGGTAAGCGGAAGTGCCATGTGCTCTGCCACGGCAATTCACGAAAACGCGCGCAAAAGCGCAAAATTCAATTTGCAGTCGGGGCGCTTTTTTGCGCCCCGATTGCAAAACGCAATGCTTTAGCCCCAGATGGGTTCTTTTAGCATCCAGCGGCCAAAGGCATCCTTGTAAAACAAGTCGCGATTATAAAATTTGTCCATAATGGCCCAAAACTCGGCTTCGGTGTAGCCGCAAAACTCGCAAAACTCGCGCACACAGCGCGGGTCCAGCGCGCCGTCGCGCTCTTTAATAACGGGGATGGCCTCTTCGCGCGTCATCATGCCGTAGCGGATATACCGCGCGGTGTAATCGGTGGCGGCGGCATGGCCAAATTTGGGGTATTTTAACCACGAGTGCACAAGATAGGCGGGTGTGTCAATCTGGTCAAAATTTTCGGCGTGATGTGTGCGATCCCATTCGTGCGTAAGGTCGTGAAAGCCGCGGCTTTTGGCCAGCATGTAGTTATTATAGCTGTTCCACGGCATAAAATAGCTCATATAAAACGGGTCAAGCTTTGCAAGGTCTTCTGTAGAGGGGGCTTTTGTAAGCACAAGGTCGTTTTCGCTAACGCCGTCAATCAGCAATTCTTCTTCCGGCATGCCCACGGCAACGCCGTTTTCAATTTGGCCGCGCGCGCTATAGGTTTCGATGTCGGCGCTGCCGCCGTATTCAAAGCTAACGTTTTCGCCATAGCATAAAAACGGCACGTTAAATTTTAGCGCCATATGCAAGGGGAAGGTGTAAATGAGGCGATCCACATACCAAGTGGGCTTGCCGTATTTTTCAAAAAACTTGCGCATCAAAAGCTTTTGCGCACGGATATTGGGCTTGCAGGAAATAATGGTGCATCCAAACGCCTCGGAAATATTTTTCAGATTGTGCTTGCCTGCCTCCGTCATGGGGAAATTGTCTTCTGCGGAGAACAAAATGGGGTTCATGTGCATCACTTCTTTAAGCATATACACTTGAAAATGGCTGTCTTTTCCGCCAGAAACCGCCACAGCGCAATCGTATCCGCCAGGGCCGTTCATGCCGCGGTACTTATTGCAAAGCGCCTCAAATTCTTTAAAGCGAGCAGCCCAGTCTACCTCTTTACGCGCCTCATAATGGCGGCAGGCTGTGCATACGCCTTCGGCGTCAAACGAGATGCCGGGCCTTGTGTCGGGCATTGTGCATTTGGTGCAGTACTTCATAAACAATCACATTCCTTTCTTTCCCACTGTTCAAAATTTTCTGCAAGTAGTCTAGGAACTACAAGCTATTAGTATAGCACAAGCCACGCGCAGATTAAAGAAATTTTTGAATTTTTTTTCGCATTTCTTCCGTTTCTTCGCGCGGCACATAGGCCTTTTCTACATATCCGTAAATACGCCCTGCAAAATCTGCGAAGCGCGGCGCAATTTTGCGAAATCGCGCGGGGGAAAGGCGCAGGCGAAACAAAAGCTGCACGCCCCATAGCGCCACAAATTTTAGCACATTTGCGTGCGGGGTAAATGCCTCGTCAAACGGTGTGTCGCGAGGCGGGTTTTGCAAAATTTCCTCCAGCAAATCGGCAGTGCGGCGATAAGCGGGGATGTCGGAATAATCAAAATAGCCTTCAATGCGCTCCTTTGCTATCGGAAACGGCGCATCGGTGCTGCCGGCGGCAAGCGCAAAATCCTCATAGCTAACAAGATACTGCCCATCTTGATAAATCACGGGGTCATATTCGTGCTCGATGGGTACCGGGCGCAAAATATGGCAGCTTTTTTTGGCAAAATACACTTCGGCAATCGCCGTGCTCATCCAAATAAATATTTTGTCTGCGGCCACAATCCACTGTTTTACGCTGGATTCAAAAATCACATGAAAATTGGGGCAACGCTTGCACAGCGACATAAGGGCGGGGCTGTTCCATTCAGACGGATGGCGGCGATATACCAGCTGCGTTTCGGGATGCGCGCTTAAATAG
>JAGPHI010000196.1 GCA_018055565.1 Oscillospiraceae bacterium
GGCATAGCCCTTGTCGCCGGGCAAGCCAGGATAAATCACCGTTTCAATTTCGGGGCGGCTTTGGAAATATTTTGCCACGGTAAGGCCGTTTTCGCAATATCGGCGCATGCGCACAGGCAGCGTTTCAAGGCCGATATTTAACAAAAATGCCGAATGTGCCGCCGGATACGCGCCAAAATCGCGCATCAGCTGCGTGCGCGCTTTGATAATATACGCGGCATTGCCAAAGCTTTTGGTGTACACAAGGCCGTGATACGATTCATCCGGCTCGCAAAACGCAGGGAACTTGCCGTTTTCCCAATTAAATTTGCCGCCGTCCACAATTACACCGCCAATTTGCAGCGCATGCCCGTCCATATATTTGGAGGTGGAATGCACCACGATATCCGCGCCAAACGCAATGGGCTTGCACAGCATGGGCGTGGCAAAGGTGTTGTCGATAATGAGCGGCACATCGTGGCTATGCGCAATGCGCGCCAGCTTTTCAATGTCTAGCACCGCAAGCGAGGGATTGGCCAGTGTTTCGCCAAACACCGCTTTTGTGTTTGGCTTAAACGCTTTATGAAATTCCGCTTCGTCCGCTTCGGCATCCACAAAGATGCACTCAATGCCAAAGCGCTTGAGCGTTACTGCAAACAGATTCACCGTGCCGCCGTAAATGGTGGGTGTGGAGATAAAGCTATCCCCGCAGGAGCAAACATTTAAGATGGAAAACAGCGACGCCGCCTGCCCAGATGAGGTGCACATCGCGCCCACGCCGCCCTCCAGCGCCGCCAGCTTTTTTTCTACCGCTTCCACGGTGGGGTTAGACATGCGGCTATACATATGCGCGGTGGGCATGTCAAACAATTCGCCGATATGCTCGGTGGAATCAAACACATACGTGGTGCTTTGCACAATGGGCATCACGCGCGGCGCGCCGTTTTCGGGGGTATAGCCCGCATGCAGGCATAAAGTTTCGTCTTTCATAAAAAATATTCCTCCTTTTTAATGGAAACGGGGCATTATAGATAAGTATAGAATACCATACCCGCGCCTGTTTCACAATAAAGCAATTGCCACAAAACGCAAATTGTTTAAAATTTGCTCACGAATTAAACATTGCGGTTTTCGCCTTTTCGCGGTATCATATAACAAATGGAAACAATCGCTTCGATTGGAAAGAGGTTAAAATGCGTACATTTGTTTGGTTTGCCTATTTTTGGGGGTATCTTGTGGCCCTTGTGCCAAAGATGCGCCGTGCCGAGCGCTGCAAGCAAAGCGACCCCGCCGCGTGCGAAGCCATTGTGAACACCGAAATCCCCAAATGGGCAAAGCGCCTGATGCGCCTTGCCGGGGCGCAAATTACCGTTACGGGCCTTGAAAATATCCCAAAAGACAAAGCCGTTATCTTTGCCGCAAACCATCAGGGCTATTTTGATATTCCGCTATTGCTGGCATATTTAGATAAGCCGCATGCGCTGGTATCGAAGATTGAAATTTCTAAAATGCCGCTGATTCGCACATGGATGCGTATGTTTGACTGCATTTTTATCGACCGTGCCAATCCGCGGCACTCTGTGGCCGGCCTAAATGAGGCCATTCGCCTTGTGGAAAGCGGAAAAAGCGTGGGCATCTTTCCCGAGGGCACGCGCGCAAAAGGCGGGCCGCTTGGCGAATTTAAAGCGGGTGTTTTTCGCATTGCTGCCAAAACGCGCGCACCCATCGTGCCCCTTGCCATTTCGGGCACGCACAATTTGATGGAAGCAAACGGCTATTGGATTCGCCCCGCCAACGTTACGCTGCACATTTTGCCCGCCATTGACATTGAAGCGCTGGATAAAGAAGCGCTGAAAGCGCTGCCTGCCCGCGTGCAAGAAAGCATTGCCGCGGCTTTAAACGAGCATATCTAGCATTTTGTGCGCAAAGCAGATTGCGCACATGTTTGTTACGAAAGGAAGTTTACACGATTATGGCCAGTCCCCGCTACACCTTAAATATCCCCGATGATAATACCCCGCCCGAAAAGCACGAGATGACCGCTGCGGAAAAACGCAGCAATTTTTGGTTTTATCATAAAGTGCATATTATTGCCATTGCAATCGGCACGCTTTTAATTGGCAGCTTTATCTACGAGCTGGCCACAAAAGTAACACCCGATTACACCGTGGGCATTATCAGCCCCTATACGCTGCCCGATGATGCGCGCAGCGCGCTGGAAGCACAGCTTACCACCTTTGCAGACGACCGCAATGGTGACGGCAAAACCGTATTGGTGCTTAGTGAATTTAATTTTGCGCCGGAAAGCGACACCACAATGGTTGACCCCAATATCCACGCGGCCAATGTAACAAGGCTGATGGGGGATATCCAGCTGGGTGAAAGCATGCTGTTTTTTGCCTATGACCTTGAATATGCGCAGCAAAACTATGACATTTTTGCGTATAATGATGGCACGATGCCCGCCGAAGGCGTGCGGCCGGATTACAGCAAAATGGGCGTTAAATGGACAGACTGCCCGCCGCTTACCGCGCTGGACCTCGGGCGCATCACACGATTTGACGGCAGCGACGGCGGCGCCGCGCAAGACCTTTTTAGCGATTTTTATTTAGTAAAGCGCGCATACAAGGGCACCGCCATTGAGGGCAAAAAGGGCATGGATGCCTATTATGAAAGTTCCATGACGCTGTTTGATAAGCTAACGCAGCAATAAGCTGTGTGCACACAGGGGCCAAAAGCGGGGGCAAATGCCTATGCCTCGCTTGCAGGCAACGCAATAGAAAGAGTGAAGCAATTATGCTATTTCCAACATGGCTGATTATTGGCGCTGTGGCCTTTGCTTTGGTGCTGGGTGTTTTGGTGCTGGCCGCGGTGCGCGGCGCGCGCTCTAAGCCGTCTGCCCCATCGCCCACGCAGCAAACAGGGAATCCGTATCGCAGCTTTTATTCCAAAAAAAAGTGACGCTTTGCGCGCTTGTGGGCAATTTGTTTTATGCTGCCTTTCGCACAGCCAATTCGCAGCCAGCGGCGCCGCTTAACCGCATATTTCGCCGAGCGCTTTGCTGAACGCTAGCCGAACGCTTTACCATTTTAACTCGCATAATAAAAAGCGCCGCCCGTATGGGCGGCGCTTTTGTTGTAAACCCGTTTTGTGTGCACTCGCTTTTACACCTATCTGTAAACGCATGCATTACGCGGCGCTTGAAGCGCCCTTTTTTTCTTTTAAAAAGGCTTTAGAAAGCAAAAAATACGATGCCAGTGTTACCGCCGCGCCCACCGTGACGTCCGAAGCAAAATGCGCGCCCATAATCACGCGCGACACCGCCACCATAACAATCCACAAGGCCGAAGCCGCCAATAAAAGCTTTTGCTTGCCCCGAAGCGCAGGGATAAACAGCGGCAGCGTTGTAAGCCAAATGATCACGCAGCTGTTTGCAGTGTGCCCAGAGGGAAACGACCGAAATTCCTCGCCGGCGGCGCCCCATTGCGGCAGATACCACGCGATAAACTGCGCGGCAGGGTCTGTCATGCTGCGAAAACACGGGCGACCCCAAATGTTTTTAATAATGTTAATAATAAAAATGGCGCACACAAATGTAAGCAAACCGATGCAAGCGGCCTTGCGCAAGGCCGCTTGCAT
>JAGPHI010000198.1 GCA_018055565.1 Oscillospiraceae bacterium
CACACAAAAGCCCGGCTGGCTTTTGCACCAGCAAAAGCGCATCATCCTCATACACAATCGAAAGCGCGTTTTTGGTAGGTGCTTTTGCTTCGTCGGCGTTTTCAATCGGCAGATATAGGCGTATTTCGTCCCCCTGTTTCAGGCGTGTTGCAAGGGGCTGTTTTTTGCCGTTTAGCTTAATTTTGTTTTCGCGCAGATATTTATTCAGCTTGCCGATACTTAGCGCGGGCAGTTTTTCCAGCAAAAAACTGTCCATCCGCGGTGTGTTTTTTGCCGTAACAGTAAAAATTTCCATTCAATTTGATTCCCTTTTCTTGTACTTTTCAAAATATTCTGCCGCTGGCATGCTATGCATAGCTGTGCGCAGCAAAAGCGCAATACAGCGCACACCGCTTTTGCATAAACACGGTGTGCAGGCTGTGTATAAAATCGCTACGGCTAGTATACCACGCTTTGCCTGTAAAAAGAAGCCTTTGTGCTAAACACAGGCCAATTCTACGTTTTTTAGCTGCATGGCGCGCCGAACCTTTCTTGTTAATATTGTATAGAAGCAAGGGGATAATTAGCCGTTTTTTGCATTGACTTTCTCCTGTTTTCGCTCTATAATTTAGTTTAAATATTACAAAATGTGACAATTTATTTATCGGCATCTGGCGCCCCTAAAGATTGCACATATGGCAAAGGAGCCACCGCATGAAAACATTAAAAAGCAAGCTGATTTTGATTATATTGACTTTGGTTGCCGTTTCATCCGTGCTTACATTAACTTTTGGGCTGATTGAAAGCTTTGGCGTAACCGAAAATATTGTCAACACCTTAATTAGCGACAGGCTTACCAGCGCAAACAATATGCTGAAATCCTATCTGTCCGAGGAGTTTGGCACATTCAGCCTAAACAGCGATGGCGCATTGGTAGACAAAACAGGCAAAGCAATTGATGGCCAATATACTTATATCGACAAATTTTCGCAGGATATGGCTGTGGTGGCAACGGTGTTTGCAAAGCAAGGCGAGCAATATGTGCGCATTATTACCACAGTAACCGACGAGAAAGGCGCGCGCGCCGTTGGCACCAAGCTAGACAAAACTGGCAAAGCGTATCAAGCAATCGAAAACGGCCAAGATTTTTTGGGCCAGGCAACTATACTCGGCTCGCAATATATGACGGGCTATTCGCCGATGCTGGATGAAAACAAGCAGGTAATTGGCATCTATTTTGTTGGCGTGCCCATGCAAGAAGCCAACGCCATTCTGCAAGCAGGTAAGCTGTCTACAATAAAAGGCGTGCTGTTTTTGGTGGGTATCGTGCTCATCATTGCGGCGGTGGCCACGCTGTTTATCAGCAATAGCATCAGCCGCCCAATCAAACAGGTAACCAATGCTGCGCGGCAAATGGCAGACGGCGATTTTGCAGTGCAGCTTAGCGTGCAATCTAAAGACGAAGTGGGCCAGCTTGCCAATGCCTTTCATCTCACCATTGAAAGGCTGGTCAACTATCAAGCATATATTGATGAAATATCCGGCGCGCTGGAAAAGGTGTCGCACGGGGATTTGCAAATAGCGCTGCACATGGATTACACCGGCCAATTTGAAAAGTTGAAGCACAATATGCAGGCCATGCTTGATAATTTAAACTCCACGATGCTGAAAATCAATCAGGCCTCCGTTGAGGTGCACAGCGGCGCAGAAGAAGTTTCTAACGCGTCACAGGCGCTTTCGGGCGGGGCAGTGCAGCAGGCAAGCGCAGTGCAGGAATTATCCGCGTCCATTGTCGAGATTACGCAGCGTGTGCAGCAAAACGCCGAGAATGCCAATGCCGCCTATCGCAGCGCCGAGGCATCGGGCAGCGAAATACATAAAAGCGACAGCCAAATGCAAGAAATGGTGGCCGCAATGCAGCAAATATCCCTCAAAACCGCCGAAATATCCAAAATTAATAAAATCATTGAGGACATCGCGTTTCAAACCAATATTCTTGCATTAAACGCTGCGGTAGAGGCCGCGCGCGCGGGCACAGCAGGAAAAGGCTTTGCCGTGGTGGCAGACGAAGTGCGCAATCTTGCGGGCAAATCTGCCGAAGCTGCCAAAAACACAACACTGCTCATTGAAGAAACCGTTAAAACCGTGGAAAGCGGCGCGCTAATTGCCGAAAAAACAGCCGGCTCGTTAAACGAAAGCACGCGCGTTATCCAAAAAACCGTTACGCTCATTGATGAAATTGCAAAAGCCTCTTCCGTGCAGGCAAACGCCATTGCACAAATTAAGCAAGGTGTTGAGCAAATATCCTCTGTGGTGCAAACCAATGCGGCCACCGCCGAGGAAAGCGCCGCCTCCAGCGAGGAGCTGTCCGAGCAATCCAGCATCCTGCAAACGCTGATTGCGCAATTTAATTTGCGATAAATTTTTACAATTTTGCTTCACGTTCAACCAAAAATGCAAAAACCCAATAATGCAACGATTATCCATATGATAAGCATCGAAAGAGCTTGCGTGTGCGTATAGCAGATGGCAAGCTTTTTCGCTTTTTACAAGGAGGGGAAAATCCGCTATTTAAGGTAAAAAAATGTTGGGCGTTTGCCGTTAAATTTACGGTTGAAACTTCCTATTTTATGTGTTATACTTTCGTAGCAAATATTAGTATTTTATTGTCAAATTACAGCAAAAATTGATATTACATAAGGGAGATTGGGATGAAGAACGCACGCAGCAATAAACACAACAATAAGAGCATTAAGGCCAAGATGTTAATACAAGTGGGCGGCTTGGTCGTTATGGTGTTTGTCATCGTTAGCATTATTATAGCCACATATACAAACCTTGCATTTGTAAAAAACCAAGTTGATATTCTTGAAAATTCCGACAAACATATCGTTAGCGAAATTGACAACTATTTTACACGATATATCACCATGATTGAACAGATGGCAACCGATCAAAGCGCGGTTCATATATCCGAAAGCTTGGCCGCAGGGGAGGATCAAACCCAAAATCCCCATTATCAAGACGTTATGAACATGCTGGTGAAAAGCAGCCAGCTAGAGCAGGACTCCATCATCGCTACGTATATTGCCGCGCTGGATGCCAATACACTCATTTGCTCCGATGGATGGATACCCGACAGCGATTTTGATATCAAATCAAGAGATTATTATGCGGCGGTTACCAGCGATAAAACCTTTGTTTCGGAGCCTTATGTGGACCAAACTACAGGTAAAAGCATTGTCACCATTGCCGTGCCAATTCACAATCCGGCGGGTAAAATTGTGGGTATCGCGGGTGTGGATATGGAAATTACCAAGCTGAATGACATGGTAATGCAACAAAAGCTGGGGCATAATGGATACTATATTTTAGTGTCTGCCACCAATGCCGTGCTTTCGCACAAAAATACCGACATGCTTTTAAAAGATGTAACTGAAATTGGCCTCAGCAAACCGATTGTGGACAATATCACGCAAGGCATTGCCGATAAAATTGCCTACAAAAACAATGGCGAAAGCTACTATGGCGGCGTCAGCCAAATCGAAAGCACCGGCTGGCGGCTTATATCTGCAATACCCAAAAGCGAATTTAACAGCGATTTAACCAGTACCAACCTCATTCTGCTTTCCACA
>JAGPHI010000199.1 GCA_018055565.1 Oscillospiraceae bacterium
GTTTTTAGGGCTGTATCCGCAGCTTTCTGCGCTAAACATCATGGGCCTGCACTCGCCGCAAAGCGCCGTGCTTTCGGCCATTATCTATAACGCGCTGATTATTATTGCGCTGATTCCGCTGGCGCTGAAAGGCGTTAAATACCGCGAGGTGTCGGCGGGCAAGCTGCTTTCGCACAATCTTTTGGTGTACGGGCTCGGCGGGCTGATTGCGCCTTTTGTGTGCATTAAGCTGATTGACCTTGTGCTGGTGGCGGCGGGGCTTGCTTAAACGGCGGATGCGCCCCGCACAGTGCTTTTCGCAAAGCAATATGCGGCATCTGTGCAAAGGCAAACCGTGCAATGTTCTATGAAAGGAATGCTATATTTATGAAAACGAAACCATTTTATCAAGCAGCCAAATTTTTGCTGCTTGCCACGCTGGTGTGCGGCGTATTATATACAGGCTTTGTCACGCTTTTTGCGGCGGTGTTTTTCCCCGCGCAAGCAAACGGCAGCATCATCACCGTAAACGGCAAGGCATATGGCTCAGAGCTTTTGGGCCAGCCCTATCAAGACGACGCGCACCTATGGGGGCGCGTAGCCAATCTAACAGTAACCAAAGCGGCCGATGGCACCCCGCTATTGTATGCCGCCCCCTCTAACATGCACCCGACAGGCGACGAATACGCCGCGCTGATTGCGCAGCGCGTGCAGCAAATGCGCGAAGCAAACCCCGCGCGTGCAAACGATGCCGTGCCTGTAGAGCTTGTCACCGCCAGCGCCAGCGGGCTTGACCCGCATATCTCGCCTGCGGCAGCGGAATATCAAGTGCCGCGCGTGGCCGCCGCCAGCGGCAAAACACCTGCGCAAGTGCGCGCCATTGTGGCACAGTGCACACAGGGGCGGTATCTTGGTGTGTTTGGCGAAAATCGCGTAAATGTGCTGCGCGTAAATTTAATGCTGGATGGTATTTTATAGCGCGCATTTGTGCTATAATCATTGTAAAAAGCGGGACTGTGCTAGTAAAGAGTGGTGATAAAAATGGACGAAGCGCGCGTTGACCCCGAAGAAATTTTGCGCAAAATGAAACAGCTGGAGCAAGTGCAAGCCCGCGGCCATCTGAAAATCTTTTTTGGGTATGCGGCAGGCGTTGGCAAAACCTATGCCATGCTGAAAGCGGCGCAAAGCGCCAAGCGCCACGGCGTGGACGTTGTGGTGGGCTATGTAGAGCCGCACGCGCGCCCCGACACCGCCGCGCTTGTAAACGGGCTTGAACAGCTGCCCACACTGGCGCTTTCGCAAGGCGGCGTGCAAGTGCGCGAATTTGATTTAGACGGTGCGCTGCGGCGCGCGCCGCAGCTTGTGCTGGTGGATGAGCTGGCGCACACAAACGCTACGGGCTGCCGCCACGAAAAACGGTATCAAGACGTTACCGAGCTTTTGCACGCAGGCATCGACGTTTACACCACGGTAAATGTGCAGCATATCGAAAGCCTGAACGACATGGTGGCCGCCATCACGGGCATTTCGGTGCGCGAGCGCATCCCCGACCGCATTTTTGACGATGCCAGCCAAGTAAAGCTGGTGGATATCGAGCCCGAAGAACTGATTGACCGCCTTAACGCGGGCAAAATTTATACTTCGGCGCGGGCGCAAAAAGCGCTGGGCAACTTTTTTGACAGCAAAAATTTAATTGCCTTGCGCGAGATTGCGCTGCGCCGCTGTGCCGACAGGGTAAGCCGCCTTTCGGCGGCTGCGCGGCTTGGCACAGGCAGTGATTATTATACTAGTGAGCATATTTTGGTATGCCTTTCCTCCTCGCCCGTATGCGGCAAGAGCATCCGCGCGGCTGCGCGCATGGCCAATGCCTTTAAGGGCCGTTTTACCGCGCTTTTTGTAGAAACGCCCGAATTCCCCGCCATGCACGAGGCCGACCTTGCACGCCTGCGCGAAAATATCCATTTGGCAGAGCAGCTGGGCGCTGTTGTTGAAACGGTGTATGGCGAAGATATTGCCTTTCAAATTGCAGAGTTTGCCCGCCTTTCGGGCATATCAAAGCTGGTGATGGGGCGCGCGGGCGCCGCGCGCAAATATTTTTGGAGCAAGCCGTCTTTATCAGAACGGCTTTTGGCCGCCGCGCCGAATTTGGATATATATATTATCCCCGACCGCGACACACCCAAATACCGCGGCGCCAAAACAGGCGCTTCGCCTGTTCGCCTTATTCCCGCCGATATTGCCAAAAGCCTTGCCTTGCTGGTGCTGGCCACCGCCACAGGCTTTGTGTTTTATAAGCTGGGCTTTTCGGAATCCAATATCATTATTGTGTATATTTTGGGCGTGCTGCTAACGGCTGTGGCCACCACACAGCGTGTGTACAGCCTTGTGTCCTCGGTGCTGAGCGTGTTGGCGTTTAACTTTTTCTTCACGGTGCCGCGCCTAAGCTTTACCGCGTACGACAAGGGCTATCCCGTTACCTTTGCCATCATGTTTGTGGCCGCGTTTATCGCAAGCGGCATTGCGGTGCGCATGAAGCGGCATGCGCGTCAGGCCGCCAAAAACGCTTATCGCACCAAAATTTTGCTCGAAACCAATCAGCTTTTGCAAAAAGGGCGTGAAAAATCGGAAATTGTGGCGCTGATTGCGCAGCAGCTTACGCGCCTATTAAAAAAAGATATCGTGTTTTATCTTCCGAGCGATCAGGGGCTTGCCTCGCCCTTAGTGTTTGGCGCAAACGGCGAGGGCGCGCCCGCGCTTACCACCGAAAGCGAAAAAGCCGTTGCGGCGTGGGTGTATCAAAACAACAAGCACGCCGGCGCCACCACCAACACCTTAGGCAGCGCCAAATGCCTGTATCTTGCGGTGCGCTTAAACGAAACGGTGTATGGCGTTGTGGGCATTGCGATGGACAATCGGCCGCTGGACGCATTTGAAAACAGCATTGTGCTTTCGGTGCTGGGCGAATGCGCGCTGGCGCTGGAAAGCGAAAACGCCATTTGCGAGCGCGAAAAGGCCTCAGTACTCGCCAAAAACGAGCAGCTAAGGGCAAATTTGCTGCGCTCTATCTCGCACGATTTACGCACGCCGCTTACCTCTATTTCGGGCAATGCGGGCATTTTGCTTGCCAGTGCCGAGGGCATCAGCGCCGAAAAAAAGCAGCTTTTATACACCGATATTTACGACGATTCGCTTTGGCTGATTAATCTTGTGGAAAATTTGCTTTCGGTTACGCGCCTTGAAGATGGCAGCATGAAGCTGCACCTTACGGCCGAGCTTTTAGATGAGGTAATTGCAGAAGCGCTGCGCCATTTAAGCCGCCAAAGCGCCGAGCACACCATACGTGTGCAGCAGCAGGACGATTTGCTGATGGCCAAAATGGACGCGCGGCTGATTGTGCAAGTGGTGCTGAACATTGTGGACAACGCCATCAAATACACGCCCGTCGGCAGCGAAATTGTGATCAGCACCCGCACAGAAAACGGCATGGCCTGTGTGGAAATTGCCGATAACGGCGAGGGATTATCGCAGGAAAGCAAAGAAAAAATCTTTGATATGTTTTATACGGCCAACACAAAGCAGGCCGACAGCCGCCGAAGCCTGGGGCTGGGGCTTGCG
>JAGPHI010000200.1 GCA_018055565.1 Oscillospiraceae bacterium
GGTAAAGGGCAGTGCAGCCCAAAACGCATCCAGCTGCACGGCGTGCATTTTTGCGCCTGTTAAAATATTACACCCGCCACGCAGCTGCAATAGCCCCAGCTGCAAGGTGAGCAGTTCTTCAAAAATTAAGCGCCGCCGCGCGGCCTCCACTTCGGCACGATTGTGCGGAAAATGGATGCTTTCCACAGCCTTTTGGCGCGATACAAGCTGATATTTTTGCACCAGCGTTTCCGGCAGCGTTTCAACCAGTGGCACGCCCACGGCAAAGGCGTTTTGCACGCATTTGGAAATATACGCGCTTGTTAGCCCTTCTGTTTGCGCATACACCGCCACAAGCGGCAGCGCGTCGGCGCGCTTTTGCGAAAGCACCTGCGGGCTAATCATCTCGCGCGCGCCGATGCCGCCGCCCACTTTGCCATAAAACAGATATTCTTCGCCCACCACAAGCGCCTCGGGCGCATAGGGGTTATTAAACCATGTTAGTGTTAGCATAGCGGTTTCGTCGCCCGCTGCCACGCGAAACATCTTTTTGCCGCTTTTTACACGCAATGCGCCGCTTTTTTCAAAGATGGTGGCGCGCACGGCGCATTTGGTGTCATAAGGCGCAGAGGCCAGCGGGTAAGGGGCCGAATAATCCAGATAATCGCGCGGATACGCACAAAGCAAATCTTCTACGGTATGTATGCCCAGCTTTGCAAAGCGCAAAGCGGATTTTTCGCCCACACCTTTTAAGTACCGAATATCCGTTTTACTCACGCCCCTTTACACGATATGAAATCGGCGGATGATATGCGCCCTTGCATTCCTTTAAAAACAAGAGGCAGGAAGCGATGATTGCTCATTGCTTCATACCTCTTTGTATCGCGCTTTGCAGAAAGGGCAAGCGGCAAAGCCCGATGCTTGCCGCTTGTCTTGAACGGCTTTGCCGTTTTACTCCACGCTAATAATATAATAATATACAGGCTGCCCGCCGTTTAGCTGTGTTACTTCAATGTTGGCGGGGCATTTTGCACGCACAAGTTCGGTGGTGCGCGCGGCTTCGTCATCGTTTACATCACAGCCGGAAATCACGGTGATAAAGCTGGTATCTTTTTTGCACATGCTGCGCGCAAGGCGGTAAGTGGTTTTGGCAATGTCTGTGCCGGTGGCCACCAGCTTGCCGTTTTCCAGCGCTAGGATATCGCCCTTTTTAATCTTTTTGCCGTCAAAATCGCTGTTTCGAGCCGCAAAGGTAACAAGCCCTGTCGAAACATGGTCGGCGGCTTGCATCATATTGATGGCATTGTCGTTTTCCGACGCGTCCGGATCAAAGGTGAGCATTGCGGTAATGCCCTGCGGCACCGTGCGTGTAGGCAGCACCACAATTTTACGGTCGGCAATTTTTTGCGCCATTTCGGCGGCCATAATGATGTTTTTATTATTGGGCAAAACAAAAACGGTTTTTGCGCCCACGCTTTGCACAGCGGCCACAATGTCTTCGGTGGCGGGGTTCATCGTTTGCCCGCCAGACACAACGGCATCTACGCCAAGATCGCAAAATACATTTTTTAGCCCTTCGCCCGCACACACGGCCACAAAGCCGAATGCGCGGCTTTCGTCTACGGCGGCATAGGTAAATTCATCATTTGCCTCTTGCTTTGCCTCGGCGGCAGCCTGCTTTTTCAGGCCTTCGCCCTGCGTTTGGCGCTGTAAAAACTGCTCGTGCATGTTTTCAATTTTCATGCTGGTTAAATAGCCGTGCTCAATCGCTTTTGAAAGGATTTTGCCTGGATCCTGCGTGTGCACATGGCATTTGATGATTTCGTCGTCATCCACCACCACAACGCTGTCGCCGCTGGATTCCAAAAATGCGCGCAGGCGCTCGGCGTTGGCAGCGGGGGTTTTGTTTACCAAAAACTCCGTGCAATAGCCGTTCACGATATCCTGCACATTCATCAAATCGTCTGTGTATACGCCTTTGCCCGCAGCAGTAGAAGAAAGCTTTGCCTTCTTTTCGGGTGCCGCCTGCGCCTCAATAAGGGTGTCGTTTTTGATAACGCTCAGCATGCCCTCAAAAATGCACAAAAGGCCCTGACCGCCCGCGTCCACCACGCCCGCCTTTTTTAGTACGGGCAATTGCTCGGGCGTGTTGTCAAGCGCTGTTTGCGCCTCTTTGCACACAAGCTCCCACAGCGCCACTGTGTCGGTGATATCGCTTTCGCGGGCTTTTTCGCTGGCAACGCGTGCCACCGTCAGCATGGTGCCCTCTGTAGGCTTCATCACAGCTTTATAAGCAGCCTCCACGCCTTTTTCCAGCGCGGCAACAATGTCTTCGGCCTCGGCAACGGTTTTGCCAATCAGCGCTTTTGAAAATCCGCGGAACAAAAGGCTGGAAATAACGCCCGAATTGCCGCGCGCACCGCGCAACATTGCGTTTGCGGTAGTGGTGGCGGCCTTTTCCACGGTGCAATCGTCTGGCAAAAGCAAAAGCTCTGCGCGCGCCGCGTTAATGGTCATGCTCATATTGGTGCCGGTATCACCATCCGGCACAGGAAAAACGTTCAGTTCGTCCACTGTGGCCTTCTGATTTGAAAGATGGTTTGCTCCGGAAATAATGCTGTTTTTTAATGTTAAGCCTGTAATCATTGCAATTGTCTTCCTTTCATGGGAGTAGTACCATAAATTTATTCGGATACAATATCGTCTACCGAGACATCAATACGCTGCACCTTCAGTGCGGTGGCATCCTCCACTGCGTATTTTACTTTATGTGTAATGCTTTTTACAATTGCCGCAATATTCAGGCCGTATGTTACCTTAATATGCAGTTCAATCACCAAATTGCCGTTTTCTTCGGCCACGCGCACGCCCTTATCGGGGAAATCCGCGCCCAGCACAAGGCTTTTAATGCTGTCGGATGTGCCGCCGGTAGCCATTGCGGCCACGCCATAGCAGCTTTGCGCCGCAGCGCTTACCAGCCCTGCAAAATAATCATTTGTCATGCTTACTTTGCCCATTGTGTTATAAAACTTTATCATACCAGTCACTCTCCTTTGCAAATCAAATTGTCTATATTATAAAAGGTGTTCGAAACAGTGGGCACGATGCCGTGCACATTTTTGGCTGTTACCAAAGTGCCGCAGCGCCACACAAGGGGAACATAGGGCAGCTCGGCGGCAAAGGCCGCTTCATACGCGGGCACATGGGTAATGTTTTCACGCATTGCGGCATAGGCCGCTAAAAGCGCTTCGCTTTGCACCATGCCGCTTGCTGCGGCGCCAGCGGGTAAGAATGGTGCTAAATCCATATTATTATACAACTTTACTTCGCCAATGTACATATCAAAATCGCCCGCGGTGATTTTTTGTGTGTAAATATCAAAATTATCGGTTTCCTCAACATTGATATAAAACCCGTTTTGCTGCAAATGCTCGCTAAGCACATTTGCCAAATAGCGCTTATTGGTGCTGCCGGAATACACAAGCAAGCGCAATTCAAGGCGTTTACCTGCCTTTTCATAATATCCGTCCAGCATGTTCTTTTTATACCCAAGCCCCGTCATCAATTCTTCGGCCACGGCGGTGTCGGCAGTGG
>JAGPHI010000201.1 GCA_018055565.1 Oscillospiraceae bacterium
CACAAGAGAACAGCAAGAAGTCGCTTAGAAACAGCAAAGGGCAGACAGCGAAAACTCACTGTCTGCCCAATACCACACCGCTTAGCCGTAGCTTAGGAAAATGTCCCTATCGGACTACGGCTAAAGCCTGTGCTGATTTTATGGTCGGAGTAGGGCGGCAATAAGGAACCACGGCGCTCGAAACAGTGTACTACACTGTTTCTCTGTCGCCTGATGCCTCCCTGCGGTCGGCCTCGCTCCGCGCCTATTCAAATCGCCTAAACGAAATTGAACCGCCGTGGGCAAAAGCCCACGGCGGTTTAATGGTCGGAGTAGGGCGATTTGAACGCCCGGCCTCTTGGTCCCGAACCAAGCGCGCTACCATCTGCGCTATACCCCGAAAAAGAATGGCAGCAAATGCTGCTGCCATTGGTTGCGGAAGAAGGACTCGAACCCTCACAAACAGAGTCAGAGTCTGTCGTGCTACCATTACACAATTCCGCATCGTGCCGAATATTTACTTTTTAACAGCTTTATTATTATATCGTATCGCCACTTGCGTGTCAATACTTTGCGGTAAAATTTCGATGTATTGTGATTAGCGGGTGGATGCATCCTTTTTAACGGTATTTTGCAGGCTTTTTGCGCGCAGGTAACGGAATTTTGGCGCTTTTTGCTTGACAAAGCGCTATAGCGGCTATACTCTTATTATAGAAGAATCTGCAAAGAAAATGGGGCAGGCTTGCAGCGCTTTTGCAAAATCCGCTGTTTACGGCGGCAATTGGCCAGCGGCGCGCAAGCTGCGAATATGGCAAAAGCGCCCACCGTACAGAAAAGCAACAGAAAGCGGTTAAAAGAACAAGCTTTTAACCTGCATTTGGGGTTTTGCTTGCAAAAAGCGAGAGCATTTTGTTAATACAGGTGGTTTCAGCATGCGGGCAGTTTCGATTGCCTAAGAAAGGAAGGGTTTACAGTATGAAAAAACGTGTTGGTATCCTTACGTCTGGCGGTGATTGCCCGGGTTTAAACGCCACAATTCGTGGTGCGGCAAAGGCGCTGTATCATCGTTTTGGAGATGAAGTGGAAATTGTGGGCATTTCAAACGGGTATTCGGGCCTTATTAATGGCGAATGGCGCGAGATGCAGCCCTATGAATTTTCGGGCATTTTAACAGTGGGCGGCACCATTTTGGGCACTAAGCGCACGCCGTTTAAGCTGATGACGGTGGTGGAAGAGGACAAGGTGGACAAGGTGGCCGCCATGAAAAAGCATTATGCGCAAATGAAGCTGGATTGCCTTTTGTGTCTTGGCGGCAACGGCACGCATAAAACGGCCAATCTTTTATATGAAGAGGGGCTCAATATTATTGCGCTGCCCAAAACCATTGATAATGATATTTTTGGCACAGATGTGTCGTTTGGTTTTCATACGGCGGTGGACATCGCCACCGAAGTGATTGACCGCATCCACACAACGGCGTCTAGCCATCGGCGCGTGATGGTGATTGAATTGATGGGCAACAAGGCGGGCTGGCTGACGCTGTATGCGGGCATCGCGGGCGGCGCGGACATTATTTTGATTCCAGAGCTGCCGTATAATATCGACAATGTCTGCGCAGCCATCGGCAAGCGCAGCGATAAAGGCAAAACCTTTTCAATAGTGGCGGTGGCCGAGGGCGTGTATGACATTGAAGAAGCCGCGATGAAAAAGAAAGAGCGCGCGGCAAAGCGCGCAGCGGCAGGCGAAGTGACGGCCACAAACCGCATTGCAAGGCAAATTGAAGCCGCTTCGGGCTTTGAAACGCGTGTGTGCGTGCCTGGGCACATGCAGCGCGGCGGCAGCCCGTCGGCGTATGACCGCGTGCTGGCCACGCAATTTGGCACCTATGCGGCAAAGCTGGTGGAGGCCGAGCATTACGGTGTGGCGGTGGCCATGAAAAACACGATTGTTACCGAAAACGCGCTTTCGGACGTGGCGGGCAAATCGCGCTTAGTGCCCGATACCTGCGATATGCTTACGGTGGCGCGGCGCATGGGTGTGTCGCTGGGATAATAAAGGAGATAGGGCGCTTGCGTTTGTTCAGCTGCGTTTTGCGTGTGTGCATTTTATGCCAAAAAGGCATGCAAAAAAGCGGCAGCTGCATAAAAAACAGACGCAAGAGGCGGGAGGATATTTTTGAGTTTTTTGATTGTGCTGGGCGTATTTGTGATTTTAGCAGCGGGCATTGCTGCCGCCCTAAACTGCAAGATGGCGCAAAGCTTGCCGCTGACAGGCTTTGCGCTGGTTATCATAGGCTATTTAGCAGGTATATTTGGCGTTTTGCCTGCTGCGGTGTGGCTGGTGCGCATTTTGCTTGTGGCTGCGGCAGGGCTTGCGGTGTATCGGCTTATTATAAAACGGCGGGCAGATTTTACCGCCGTTTTATTTGAAACATTGGTTTTTTGCGCGATAGCGGCACTGTTTTGGTGGTTTTGCCGCGGGTGCGCGTTTGTGGACTGGGATGACATGTCGCACTGGGGCAAGGCCGTCAAATTTATGTTTTACGAAAACCAGCTGTACACCTCGCCAGAGTATGTCAGCGGGTTTTCGTCTTATCCGCCGGCCACAGCGATATTGCAGTATTTGCTTTTAAAGGTGTGCGGCTTTGGCTTTCGCGAGGATATTGTGCTGTTTACAAACGCTTTGTGGATGGCATCCATGCTGGTGTTTCCGCTGGGATATTTTGCGTTTGCAAAAAAGCCGTTGCGCAGCGTTTTGGCGGCCGTGCTATGCGTTGCGGTGCTATTGGCGTTTCCAGAATTTTATAAGCGCGCGGGCGTGGATGTTCTTTTGGGGGTGCAAACGGGCTTTCTTTTGCTAACGGCCATTTTGCCGCGCACGAACGCTACCAGATGGCTACAGCTTTGCGGCTTATTTGCGCTTGTGCTAACCAAAAGCTCCGGCGCGGGGCTGGCGGTGCTGGCGGCGCTGGCGATTGTAGCAGAGCAATGGCTGCAAAGCCGCGCCGAAAAAAAGCAAGGCACGCAAGCTGCCCGCGTAAAGCAGGTGCTGCTTTTGGCTTCTCCGTTTTTGGCGGTGGCGGCGGGCAAGCTGACGTGGAGTGTGCACACAAGCCTTATGGGCGTAAGCGAGCGCTGGCAAAGTGATGGCTCGCCGCTGCAAATTTTGGGGCAAATGCTGGGCGGCACGGCACCGTCTTATCGGTATCAAGTGCCATCGCTGTTTTGGAAAAGCATCACAGGCGAAAACAATTACGGCGTGGCGTTTTCGTTTTCGTTTATATTTTGGTTTGTGATAGCCGCCATGTTATTGGCCGCGGCGTTTATCATTACAAAGCGCGAAGACAGAAAACGCATTGCGTTTGCGGCTGTGTCGGCTTTTGCGGTGGCGGGGATATTTGTGCTGTCGCTTTTGTATACATATGTTATACTGTTCAGCGAGGGTGAAGCGCTGGACCTTGCCTCGATTTCACGCTATTTAAACACCTGTGTTGTACTGCTGATACAAGTTTCGATGGCGGTGTTTGCGTATGCGCTATATAATTGCGAAGCGCGCGGCGTTTGGATGGCT
>JAGPHI010000202.1 GCA_018055565.1 Oscillospiraceae bacterium
GGATTATTCGCCCGTGAAAGGCCCCGAGGGCAATATTGAGTTTTTGTTGTACGTGATTAAGTCTGACAAGCCATCCAGTTTTACAGACGAATATATACACAGCATCGTTGAAAATGCACATAGTGCGCTGTAGCAAATCCGCTGGTTTTGCAATGTAAACGAATAACGAAAGGTGTTGTAAAGGCGATGAAAGTGCTGCTGATACCCAATTTAAGCAAAGCAAATGCCATTTCTGTAACCGAGAATACGGCGCAGCTTTTACTTTCGTTTCATGCAGAAATTGTATTTTGCGATGAATTGTACGAGCATTTTTCGCATTTAGATGCACGCTTTTTGCAACAAGACGAGGCTTTTACGCAATGCGATGTTGTGGTAACCATTGGCGGCGATGGCACCATGCTGCACGCTGCGCGAAAATTGCTGGGCTACGACAAGCCGCTTTTGGGCATTAATTTGGGGCGTGTGGGCTTTTTGGCCACTTGCGAAGCAAACGAGCCCGCAAAATTGCAGCGCCTTGTAAACGGCGAATACAGCCTTGATAAACGAATGCTGCTTGAAGTAAATGTCAGCGGAAAAAACACATTTCGCCAAACGGCGCTGAATGATATTGTTATTGCAAAAAGCAGTATGCCGCAAACGGTGAATATCGACGTATATTGCGATGATATTTTGGTCAATCATTATCAGGGCGACGGCGTGGTAATTGCAACGCCCACTGGCTCTACAGCGTATTCTCTTTCTGCGGGCGGGCCTATTTTGGATGCACATATATCTGGCATTGTGGTAACGCCTATTTGCGCGCACAGCCTTTCCAGCCCACCGATGGTGTTTTCTAGCTTGCGCAAGCTGCAAATTGCCGTTTCTTCGCCCACGGATGATGTGCCTGTGCAGCTTTCCTGTGATGGGCGACGCGAAGAGAAAATCTCTTGTAAAGACTCTATTAAAATTTCGCTTTCAAAGCAATACGTTTCGTTGATTTGCTTTAACGAGGCCGATCAATTTGAAGCGATTGACAAAAAATTAAAGGGCAGGTAAGTGCATTGAAAAACGCAAGACATACTAAAATATTGGAGCTTATCGCGCAATATCCAATTGATCGTCAGGAAGATTTGTTGGAATATTTAAAAAAAGGCGGTTACCATGTTACACAGGCCACCGTTTCGCGCGATATCCGTGAATTAGGCCTTGTAAAAACAGCTGCGGGCGATGGCGGGTATCGCTATGTGGTGGCTTCCGGTATCGGCAAGCCCTCGCATACGTCCGGCCGCTTTGAAACGATATTTCGTGAATCGGTGTTAAAAGTGGATTACGCCGCCAATATCGTGCTGGTAAAATGCTATACCGCAATGGCAAATGCTGCGTGCGAAGTGTTTGATTCGATGGCATGGAACGGTGTTGTGGGCACGCTTTCCGGCGATGATACCTTTATGGTTTTGTTGCGCAGTGAAAAGGATGCCGTAGAACTTTGCGCACAGCTTACAAAATACATCAAACAATAATGCAAATGTTAAAAATGGGGTGAATGCCGTGCTTTCCGAATTAAAAATTGAAAACGTTGCTGTCATTGAAAAAGCCACGGCACAGTTTACCGAGGGGTTAAATGTACTTACGGGTGAAACCGGCGCCGGAAAATCCATTTTAATTGATTCTATCAACGCCATTTTAGGCAATCGCACCTCGCGGGAACTGGTGCGTACAGGCGCGCCGAAAGCTGCGATTTGGGCCACATTTACCAATATATCGCCCAATGTGCAAAAGGCATTGGCGCAAGCAGGATACGAGGCGGGCGAAGAAATTTTGCTGTATCGCGAAATTACAGCCGAGGGCAAAAGCAATTGCCGCATTAACGGCATGCCCGCTACAGCAGCGGTGGTGCGCGATATTTGCGATGGGCTTATCAATATTCACGGCCAGCATGATAACCAAAGCCTTACAAACCCCACAAAGCATCTGGGTGTGCTGGATAGCTTTGCACAAAATCAAAAACAAAAAGATGCCTATTATAAAGTGTATCATCAGCTTTGCCTTGTTAAGCGCGAGATGAAAGCCCTTTCCATAAACGAGGACGAAAAGCAGCGGCAAATTGACATTTTGCGCTTTACCATTGACGAAATTGAAACCGCGGCGCTGATTCCCGGCGAGGAAGAAACGCTGGTGGGGCAGCGCAATAAAATCAGCCATGCACAAAACATTATCCATGCATTGCAAACTGCGTATGCCGCACTTGCAGGCAATGATGAAACCAGCGGTGCTACAGAGCTTTTGGGCAGTGCGTGCAATGCCATCCAATCGGCCGCAAGCCTTAGCGAGGATTATAGCGCGCTTGCCGAAAAGGCAAACGAATACTATTATGGCGCAAAGGAATTGGCCAGCGAAATAAACGACATTTTGCAATCTGCCGATTTTGACCCGCGCTCGCTGGATACGATCGAGGAACGGCTTGACTTAATCTATCGTTTGCGCCAAAAATACGGTGCGGATATCCCAAGCATTTTGCAAAAGCTGGAGGAAGCCAAAACAGAGCTTGAAAAAATTACGCTTTCCTCACAGCGGCTGGACGAGCTGTATGCGCAGCAAAAAACGCTTTATGCCGAGGCGCGTATGTTGGCAGACAAGCTAACAAAAACGCGTTTGGATGCGTTTGAACGTTTTAAAAAGCAATTGATAGAAGCGCTAAACTTTTTAAATATGCCGGGTATACGGTTTGCACTCATTCATTCCGTTGGCCCGCTTGCCGGCACGGGGCAAGACACCGTGGAGTTTTATCTTTCGGCAAATCCCGGCGAGGAGCCAAAGCCATTGGCCAAAATTGCATCGGGCGGCGAATTGTCGCGAATTATGCTTGCCATTAAAAGTGCGCTTGCCGATAAAGATGCCATTGATACGCTGATTTATGATGAAATTGACACGGGCGTTTCCGGCCTTGCGGCAGGGCGCATCGGGGAAAAGCTGAAGCAAGGCGCCGAAGGCCGACAAATTATCTGCATCACACATACTGCGCAGATTGCCTCTTTTGCACATACGCAGCATTTAATCCGAAAAAATATTGAAAAAGAGCGCACCTTTACGGAAATTGTGCCGCTTGACGAGGCGGGGCGCATCACAGAGCTCGCACGTATCATTTCCGGCGATAAAATTACCGAGCTTGCGTTGGCAAACGCCAAAGAAATGCTTGCGCTGCATCAAAAATAGGGTAAATGCTTGCATCGTGGATTTTTGAGGCTTGACAATTACGCAAAAGTTGCGTATACTACGAAGTGTTAAATGCAAAGATGAGAACCAGTACCCATACGATTTGCGACATAGAGAGCCTTTGTTTGGTGGAAAAAGGCACGCAGCGCATGGCGAATACATCTCGGAGCAGCAGGCTGAACAAACAGTAGGCCTAGTCGGGTGCGCCCGTTAAAGCGTGTGGGTATTGCCGTATATACAGCAGCACCCGAGAGGCCGTTTTTGTGAGAAAACGGTAAACAGAGGTGGTACCGCGGATTTTTCGCCCTCTGCCAAATTAATTTTTGGCAGAGGGCTTTTTGTATGCTTTTG
>JAGPHI010000011.1 GCA_018055565.1 Oscillospiraceae bacterium
CCGCCGAGATTGCCGCCCTTGTGCAAGAAGCACAAGGCCACACCTGCGCCATTGTGGGCACCTATAACGGCCATTTGCGCCCCGGCCAGCTGGAATTGATTAGCGCGCTTTGCAAAGCCTCTGTGCCCGTAATTGCCGTTGCGATGCGCAACCCGTATGACCTTGCCGATTTACCCAAAAGCGTTTACGCGCTGGAGGTGTACGAATACACCAAGCGCAGCATTTATGCGGCTGCCCGTGTGATTGCAGGCGAAGAACAGGCCACTGCACACCTGCCCGTGAAGCTGTAACGCAGGCACAAAATACGGCAGACAAAAGCGGTGGCAGCCAATGCCACCGCCCATAAAAAGCACCCACAAAAAGAGGCCACACTCAGCGGAAACACCCAGCGGCTACAAACTGCGCTCACAAAAAGCGGCCACAAACAACCAGCCACAAAACAACAAAGGATTGGTGCGAACAATGATACCCTATGCAGCGGGCCTTGACGGCGGCGGCACAAAAACAGCGCTGGAGGCGCGTTCCCATGACGGAACGGTGCTTTGCCGCGCGGCTTTTGGCCCCATGAATGTAAACGGCAGCACAGTGGAAACCGTGCAAAAAAGCATTGCGGATGCCATGCAGTTTTTAGATACGCATCAGGGCGGCCTTGCCGCCTGCCAAAGCCTTTGCATCGGCAGCGCGGGCGTGTCAAACCCCGATGCGGTGCGTGTTCTAACAAGTGCGGTGCGCGCGTGCGGCTATAAAGGCCCTTTGCGCCTAGTGGGCGACGCCGAAACCGCGCTTGCGGGCGCGCTGTCGGGGGGCGAGGGCGCCATTTTGATTGCGGGCACAGGCTCTATCTGCTTTGGCCGCGCCAAAAACGGCCAAAGCATGCGCACCGGCGGCTATGGCCATTTAATCGACGATGAGGGCAGCGGCTATGCCTTAGGGCGTGACGCACTTGCAGCCGTGGTGCGCGCGCATGATACGCGCATTGCCGAAACCGCGCTGACAGGCTTAGTGCTCGGCGCACTGCAAGCCGATACCATCATGGAGCTTGTGCGCTTTACCTATGCCGAAACTACGGGCAAAAAAGACATTGCCGCCTTAGCCCCGCTTGTGGATACGGCGGCCGAAATGGGCGATGCCGCCGCAAAAGCAATTGTGCAAAAAGCAGGAAACGAGCTATTTGCCTTGTGTGCGCCTGTTTTGCACGCGTTACACCTAGAAAGCGCGCGTTTGGCCTTATGTGGCAGTATATTAACCAAAAGCGCCGCCGTGCGCGCGGCACTTTGCGCGCGCCTTGCAAGCGATTTTCCGCTTTTATGCTGCACGGCGCCCGAGCAAGACGCAGCCAGCGGCGCCGCTTTGCTGGCGCTTTTGGAATGCAAATAAACCGCAATCATCGCACGATTACTCAAATAAACAATAAAAGAAAGGGTTACAACTATGCCTGATATGCTTGTGAAACTGTATGATTTACCCGATTATGCGCCCGCGTGCGCTGTATGCGCCGAGGCGAATATAATCATTCGCCGCGCAATGGCGCCCGATAAGCACCGCGTGCTGGAGGCCGTGCGCCGCATTTCCGGCGAATGCGCTGCCGGCGAATGCGATGTATGCTTTGCGCACACGCCCGTTTCCTGCTTTGTGGCCACGCGCGGCAAAGAGATTTTGGGCTATGCCTGCTACAATTCTACTGCGCCCGATTTCTTTGGCCCCACAGCGCTGCAAGCGGACGAACGCGGCCACGGCGTGGGCAAAGCGCTTTTGCTGCGCAGCCTTGCCGCATTGCACGATGAGGGATATGCCTACGCCATTATCGGCGGGGTTGGCCCGGCAGAGTTTTACACCAAATGCGTTGGTGCCACCATTATCCCAGATTCTACCCCCGGCATTTATAAAGATTTTATCCACACCCTTGCCGAATAAAGCGGCATAGCCTCTTACCCATTATTTTACCTTTATAGAAAAGAGAGTTACCATGAATCTACACCTAGACACAGGCACCGAAGCCTGCCTTGCAGAATGCTACGGCGTGTTTGAAAACAGCGAAATTTTTGAGCGATATTTTGCAAACGGCGAGGGGCTGTCCCGCAGCCTTGCCGCCGCCGTGCGCGAAGAGCAGCTGTATCTGGCGCGCAGTGAAACGGGCGAGATTGCAGGTGCCATGCGCGCCGAATGGCGCGGCTTTTGCGGCTTATATCCGTATCTTGCGCTGCTGGGCACGAAAGACAGCTTTCGAGGGCAGGGCGTAGGGCGCTTTCTTTTATCCGAGTATCATCGCATCGCCAAAGAGCGCGGCGCAAAACGCGTTACCTTAATGGTTAGCCATTTTAACACGCGCGCAAAGGCTTTTTATGAAGCCGAGGGCTATTGCACGCTGGGGCTTATCCCCAATGCCGTGCGCGAAGGCATCGACGAATACTTGATGATTAAAGATTTATAACGCATATACCGCTGGCGCGGCATTTAAAAAACGTGATTCTACGTTGTTTTAAATGCTGCGCTTTTGTTTGCTTTAGTTTTCAACATGTTTTACACTTGTTCTGCAAAGTTTTCAACTCTTTCCACAGAGTTTTACACTGTGTATATCGGTTTTTCCACATTTCTTGTTGAAAACTCTGTTGAAAGTGTGAATTCACGGCTTGAAACCGTAAAAGTTTTCAACATGCGCGCGCAAAGTTACAGTTTGTACATAACTAATTGTTGATTATCGAACATCGTTTTGGTAAAATAACTTGTATAGCTTTCTGCAAGCGCGCAAAGTATGTAAAAGCCGCTTGCCACGGCATGTGCGCGCTAAAATTGGGCAATACTATTTGCGCAAAAAGCACGTGTTTGCGGGCTTTTGCCGTAAGTCTTATTACAATCGGGCGGCAAACACGCTGTAAAAAGCGGCGTTTGTGCCGCTTTTCGCAAACCGCCGCATATTTTTTGGCGGTTTATCAATTCAATTTGCGCAAAAGCGCTTGGAGGTTTACAACAAATGAAATGGCTTTACCGTTTAGAGCGCAAATTTGGGCGCTACGCAATTCCGAACTTGATGCTGATCATCATTATCGGGCAGGGCATGGTGTTTGTGGCGAATATGCTTAACCCATCCATCGGCATCACCTCGCTGCTCAGCTTGTATTGGCCCGCTGTGATGCACGGCCAAATTTGGCGCGTATTTACCTTTATCTTCATCCCTGGCACAGCCAGCATCATTAACCTTGCGTTTATGCTGTATTTATATTATTTAATCGGCCACACGCTGGAAAACGAATGGGGCGACTTTAAATTTAATGTGTATTATCTGTGCGGTATTTTAGGGGCGGTGCTTGCCGCTGCGATTACGGGCATGGGCAATAATGTGTATTTAAATCTTTCGCTGTTTTTGGCGTTTGCTTCGCTTTATCCCGATTTTGAGCTGCTTTTATTTTTCATTTTGCCCGTCAAGATGAAGTTTTTGGCTTTTATGGCCGCGGTGTACTATCTCATCATGTTCCTTATGGGCGGCTGGGACACCAAATTTGCGATTGTGTTTTCGCTGATTAATTATTTTATTTTCTTCGGAAGCGGCTTTATTAAGCAGCTTGTGCAGGAAATGGGCTATGCCAAAACGCGCCGCGCATGGCGCAATCAGAATAATCAAAACAAACGGTAGAAAAACGCCGCCTTTTATGCTATACTGAGCATAGGCAGATTGCCGTTGCACGGATTGCGTTGCGCCTTTTGCCCGCGGCTGTAAAACAAGCGGGCGCAAGACGGCATGCCATAAACGCATATTCGTGTTTAAACGCAAATATATTGCTATTATATAAGGAGGGCGCTACCATGAAGATGATTACTGCAATTGTAAATAAAGAGGATTCCGGCGCGGTTTGCCATGCGCTGACCAAAGGCGGGTTTTCTGTAACACGCCTTTCCACCACCGGCGGCTTTTTAATGGCGGGCAACATGACCTTGCTGATTGGCACCGAGGACGAAAAAGTGGATGCCTGCATCGGCTTGATTGCCTCTTGCTCCAAGCAGCGCGTAGAGGTGGTGCCCAGCACCGCAAGCTATGGCATCGGCGTTACCACTGCGTATCCGTTAGAAGTAACGGTGGGCGGCGCAACCGTATTTGTTACCAATGTTGAACGGTTTGAAAAGCTGTGATGCTTGACAGGCTTTGCGGCAACGACACAGTAAAACAAAGCCTCTCGGCAGCGCTTCGCGGCGGGCGGCTTTCGCATAGCATACTTTTATGCGGTGAGGCGGGCACAGGCGTGCATTTTGCAGCGCGCCTTTTGGCCGCCGATTACTTATACCCTAGCGACGCCGAACACAGCGCCGCCGAAGCGGTTTTGCGCGGCGAGGGCGCTGAATGCCTGGTTTTGCGCGGCGAGGGCGCGTCGGGCGACATTAAAATAGAGGCTGTGCGCGAAATGCGCAGAGAAATTTTTAACACCTCGCTGTCTGCGGCGGGGCGCTGCGTGCTGATTCGCGGGGCCGATAAATTAAACGATTCTTCGGCAAACGCGCTTTTAAAGGTGCTTGAGGAGCCGCCAAATCATGTGCTGTTTATCCTTACAGCGCCCAGTGAAGCCGCCGTGATGGCCACGATACGCAGCCGTGCAAACGCGTATTCGCTTTCCCCTGTTAGCGAGGCGCTTTGCACCGAGTGGCTGCACCAAAACATGCCCGAGGCCAAAAACGCCGCTTTGCTTTCTGCCGTTTTTGGCGGGCGTATTGGCAGCGCAGCAAAGGCCGCCGCCACCGAAGAGGGAAAAGAACGGCTGGACAAGGCTTTTCGCCTGTTAGAGGCATGCGCAAAGCACGATGAATATGCGATGGCCGCGCTTTTATCGGCCTATGAAAAAGACAAGCCTGCGGCGCTGGCGCTGTTTGCGTTTGCATCGGCTGTGTTTTCTGCGGCCATGCGCGGCGCATTGCAAAGCGATATCGCGCCCAGCGCGGCTGCGGCTGCGCTACCGCATTTTAACAAGGCTTGCACGCGCCTTGCATCCAATGTCAGCACTAAGCTGGTGCTGGCCATGCTTGCAGCGGATTTGGCGGCATAACCCGCCACAAAATGCTTTTCGCTTGGCGATAGGCTTTTGTACTTTCCTTTTTGAAGCGCCGCCCAAATTTAGTCGTCGGGCGGCGGCACTGAAAACAGCCGGCGCGGCACGGCAGGGAACAGATTGGCATGACAAAAATTGTAGGCGTATGCTTTAAATCGGGCGGCAAGGTGTATTCGTTTGCGCCCGGCGCGCTCGCCATTCAAAAGGGCGATTATGTAATTGTGGAAACCGCGCGCGGCACCGAGTGCGGCGAGGTGATTCACGGCATCCACGAAGTGCCCGATTCCGGCATTGTTGCACCGTTAAAAACGGTGGTGCGCCTTGCCGACAGCGTGGATATCCGCCGCATGCAGCAAAACCGCGAGGACGAGCGCAACGCCTTTGACGTGTGCACCGCGCGCATTGAAAAGCACAAGCTGGACATGAAGCTGGTGGACGTGGAATTTACGCTGGATCGCAGCAAAATTTTGTTTTATTTCACTGCCGACGGGCGCATTGACTTTCGCGAGCTGGTGAAGGATTTGGCGGGCGTGTTTCACGCGCGTATCGAGCTGCGGCAAATTGGCGTGCGCGATGAAAGCAAGATGCTTGGCGGGCTTGGCATTTGCGGGCAGCCCTTTTGCTGTAGCCGCTTTTTAAACAATTTTCAGCCTGTGTCCATCAAGATGGCCAAAGAGCAAGGCCTTTCGCTGAACCCCGCTAAAATCAGCGGCAGCTGCGGGCGCTTAATGTGCTGCCTTGCATACGAGCAGCCCGCATATGAATACCTAAACCGCATTACACCGGGCCTCGGCAGCATTGTAAAAACGCCCGATGGCACTGGCTCGGTAATTGAAGTGAATTTGATTTCCGGCACGCTGCGCGTGCGCCTAGAAGCCGCAATGGACACCCCCGCAAAGCTGTATCCGCGCACTGCGTGCACCTATTTGCGCGGGGGCAAACGCGCGCCCGTTATGCCCGACCCCGAGCCGGAGGA
The DNA here is from genome assembly GCA_018055565.1 of Oscillospiraceae bacterium. Lineage (GTDB taxonomy): Bacteria > Bacillota > Clostridia > Oscillospirales > Ruminococcaceae > JAGPHI01. Next base: position 6,010 of record JAGPHI010000011.1, read on the forward strand.
CAGCCTGCCCGAATAATGGGCGCTGCTTGCAGCAAAGCGTTTACCTTTCTATAAAACAAGCCATGTGCCCGCACTTTTGCCTGCGCGTAAAAAGCGGGAAAGGCAGATGCGAACAAAATACGGCTTATTGTATCCGTTTTTATCGCTTGGCGCGTGCTATCGCACATGCACAATGAAAACTGCTTCACAGTTATCATAAAATTATCGCTTATTTTGCTTTTCCGCTTGAAAAAACGAAACTTTATGATAAAATAAAAGCACATGGATAGAGCGCATGCTTTTTCCTGTCTGCCCAGTTTTGCCGCACCGCGCATCGCGGCAAACTTATAACGGGCCAAAATATATACTAAAGCGCGGAGAATGGATAAAAAAATGGCTTATGTAATTAACGATTCTTGCATCTCTTGCGGCACCTGCGAGGGCGAATGCCCCGTAAACGCGATTTCCGATGGCGGCAGCCAATTTGTAATCAACGCCGAAACCTGCATCGACTGCGGCTCTTGCGCAGCTGTATGCCCTGTAAGCGCGATTTCTGAAGGCTAATAGTTTTTACAAATGCAAAATGGGGCGGGCGCTTTGTGTGCCCGCCTAATTTTTACGAAATGGCGGCACAATGAAAGTAACAAATTTACCAATCAGCACGCCTTTGCCCGATGCCGACGCGCACGCGCAAACCAGCTGCGAGCGCCTTGCAAACGGCACGGCCGTTTTTGTTAGCGATGTACATCGCTTTGGCACAGACGCAATGCTGCTGTCTGCCTTTTGCGGTGTGCGCCGCAATGAATCCGTGTGCGATTTGGGCAGCGGCTGCGGCATTTTGCCTTTGCGCTTTTTTGATGGCGGGCATCGCGGGCGCTGCACGGCTGTAGAGCTGGCAAGCGAGGGTGCCGCGCTTTTGCAAAAGGCTATCGAAGAAAACCAGTGCACCAATATACAAAGCGTTTGTGCGGATTTACGCATATTTTCGGACACATCGGGCTATGATGTAGTGTCGTGCAATCCCCCATATTTTAAAGGCGGCTACGAAAGCCGCATTCCGGCGCGCCGCGCTGCGCGCCATGAGCTTACCTGCACCATTCAAGACGTTGCACAAGCGGCAAACCGCCTTTTAAAAGATGGCGGCCGCCTTTGCGTATGCCAGCGCCCCGAGCGCCTTGCCGATGTGATTTGCGCGCTGCGCGAAGCACATATTGAGCCAAAGGTGCTGCGCTTTGTGCGCCAGCGCGCAAATATTGGCACGCCCTGGCTGTTTTTGCTGCAAGGGCAAAAACGCCGCGCCGCAGGCATGCGGCTTTTACCAGAGCTGATTATTGAAGACGAAAACGGGCAGTTCTCGCAGGAATTGCTTTGCATATATGGAAAACAGGAAGCCCCGCGCCCTTAAGGCGCAAACGGGCAAGCCGTAAGGAGGCGCAAATTTGGCGGGTACTTTATATATTGTGGCAACGCCCATCGGCAATTTGGGCGATATGACGCCACGCGCCGCCGAGGCCTTTGCCAATGCGGATTTTATTGCGGCAGAGGATACGCGCGTTACCGTAAAATTGTTAAATCATCTTGGGCTGAAAAAGCCGATGATTAGCTATTATGAGCACAATTTGCAAGAGCGCGGCGATTATATCCTTTCCCGCATCACGGCGGGCGAGTGCTGCGCGCTTTGCTCGGATGCGGGCATGCCCGCCATTTCTGACCCCGGCGAGCTGCTTGTGCGCGAGGCGCATAAGCTGGGCATCCGCGTGGTGCCTGTGCCCGCCGCCAGCGCCGCTGTTACGGCGCTTTGCGTGTCGGGGCAAAACACGGGGCGCTTTGTATTTGAGGGCTTTTTACCCACAAATCGCCGTGCCAAAAAGGAACGGCTGGAGGCCTTACAAAGCGAGGAGCGCACGTTGATTTTTTACGAAGCGCCGCATAAGCTGAACACCACGCTACAGGATTTGCTTTCTTATTTTGGTGCCAATCGGGCGCTTACCGTTTGCCGCGAGCTAACAAAGCTGCACGAAGAAATTTTGGTTACAACCCTCGGCGAGGCCGTGCGCCATTTTAATGAAACTGCGCCGCGCGGGGAATTTGTGCTGGTAGTTGCGGGCGCCGAAAAGGCAAAGCAAACGGTTTACACGCTGGCCGATGCCGCCGATATGGCCACCGCCTACATGCAAGAGGGCATGAGCGCCACTGCCGCCGCCAAAAAGGCCGCCGCAGAAACAAACATCCCCAAAAGCGAAATTTACCGCAGCTGTTTACAAAAGTCCGGCGAATAGCCATATTGCTAAAGGAGCTCGCTTGCCATTATGAAAGTGCTTATCCTTTCCGATATTCATGGCGAATACCAGCTATTAGAGGATATCGTGGAAAAAGAAAAGGACGCCAGCGCCATTATTTTTTTGGGCGACGGCTTGCAGGACATCTACACCTTGCAGCAAAATATAGCGCTGCCACGCACGTATTTGGTGCGCGGCAATTGCGATTTTTCTTATCAAGAGCCTAGCGAAGCGCTGGCGGGCTTTGGCGGCGTATTGGTTTTTTATACGCATGGCAACGGCTATGATGTAAAATGGACAATGGCGGGCATTAAGGCTGCGGGCCGCGCGCGCGGCGCAGATGTGGTGCTGTTTGGGCATACGCATGCGCCGTTTTACGAGGTGGATGATGGGCTGCACCTGTTTAATCCGGGCTCTGTTTCGCGCCCGCGCATCGGGCGCAGCACGTATGGCATTATGGATATTCGCGACGGTGTGCCACGCTTTAAGCACAAAGAAGTTTTATAAATTTTTTGATTCGTATCAATTCCCCACGAAAGGAATGAACATAAAAACATGATGCGTGAAATGCTGTTTTTAGAAGAAACCAGCGGCACCAATGCCTATTGTCGCGCACATTTTGACGAGCTGGCAGACGGCGCGGTGGTGTATAGCACCAATCAAACCAACGGGCGCGGCCGATTGGGGCGCACATGGCTAAATGCCCCTGGGCACGCGCTGTATTATTCGCAGGTGATTAAGCGCCCGCTTGTAAACCCCGCTTGCTTGCCGCTGGCGGCTTCGCTGGGGGTAGAGGACGCGCTGGAGCGCATGTATGGCATTGCGGCGCAGATAAAATGGCCCAATGATTTATTGCTCAATGGCCGAAAGCTGGCGGGCATTTTATGCGAGGGCATTATGCGGGACGGCTCTATTGCCGGATATATTTTTGGCGTGGGCATTAATTTATCGCAAAGCGAAGCGTTTTTTGAGCGCAACGGCCTAGAGCATGCCACCTCTGTTTTTGTAGAAACCGGCGAAAAACCGCGCGATATTGGGGCGCTGGCGCTGGCAGTTACCGAAGGTGTTTCGGCGGTGCTTTCCTGCTTTGCCACCGAGGGCTTTGCGCCTTTGCGCGGCGAATACCGCGTGCGCTGTGTAAATCTTTTGCGCGAGGTGTCTTCGGGCGATGTGCGCGGCGTTGCCACCGACGTGGATTTAGAGGGTCGCCTTGTGGTGCGCACCGAGGGCGGCGAAGTAAAGGTGTTTACGGGCGAAGTAAGCGTTGACGGCATCTATGGATATTTGGAGCACATCGATTAAATACAATATATGCGCGGCGTGTTGATTTGCCATTGTGGCAAATTGATGCGCCGCGCATTTGTGTTTATTATTGTGGGGGGGATAGGGAATTTTACCTGCGGGCGGATATGGAATCCGTACCTACGTTCCATCCTTTGCGGGCGGATATGGAATCCGTACCTACGTTTTTTGCCTACGGGCGGATATGGAATCCGCCCCTACGTTGTACGCTTTGCGAAGGGATTTAGAATCTGCCCCTACATTGCACCCCCTACAAATAAAAACCCCGGACACTTTCGTGTCCGGGGTTTTCTGTTTGAATACGCTTGCAATCAGTGCGCGCTATAACCGGCGGCGCACTGCTTTGGCTTACTCGTAAAGTTTTGCCAGCTTTGTAAGATACTCGTAGCGATCCTTTGCTTTATCGGCAGCAAGGCCAAACAGGGCTTCGGCGCGCTCGGGGAATGCGCGCTCTAAGCGGCTGTAGCGGGTTTCGCTTTGGATAAACTCTTTATAATCCTTTGTGGGGGCTTTGCTGTCGAGCATAAACGGATTTTTGCCCTCGGCTTTATTGCGCGGGTCGAAGCGGAACATATGCCAGTAACCGGCATCCACTGCGCGCTTCATCTCGATTTGGCAATTTGTCATGCCGCCCTTAACACCATGCATTTCGCACGGGCTGTAGCCGATGATGAGGGACGGGCCCGGATAAGCCTCGGCCTCGGCAATGGCTTTGATGGTTTGGTTTTTGTCGGCGCCCATTGCGATATGCGCCACATACACGTAGCCATAGCTCATGGCAATCTCGGCCAAATTCTTTTTGCCGATTTGCTTGCCGGCAGCGGCAAACTGTGCCACCTGACCAATTTGGCTGGCTTTCGAGGCCTGGCCGCCTGTGTTGGAGTACACCTCGGTGTCAAACACCATGATGTTTACATCCTCGCCGGAGGCAAGCACATGGTCAAGACCGCCAAAGCCGATATCGTATGCCCAGCCGTCGCCACCGAAGATCCACACGGATTTTTTGGCAAGATATTTCTCTTTAGATACAATCTCTTTGCAGCGATCGCACTGGCCAACATGCTTTGCAGCTTCTGCGGCAAGCTTTTTGGCGGCATCGCCATTGGTTTTGCCGTCATTGGCGGTGGCAAGATATTCCTCTGCGGCGGCTTTCAGCTCGGGAACCGGTGTTTCGGCAGCCACTTGCTTTACCACATTGATTACATTGTCGCGCAGTGTTTTCTGGCCAAGATACATGCCAAAGCCGTGCTCGGCGTTATCTTCAAACAGGCTGTTTGCCCAAGCGGGGCCAAAGCCGGATTTGTTGGCGCGGGTATAGGGGCTTGTTGCAGCGGGGCCGCCCCAAATGGACGAACAGCCCGTGGCGTTGGAAATATACATGCGCTCGCCAAACAGCTGGGTAACAAGGCGTGCATATGCGGTTTCGGCGCAGCCTGCGCACGAGCCCGAGAACTCTAACAGCGGCTGATTGAACTGGCTGCCCTTCACGCTGGTTTCGCTCATCATGCCGGGCTTTTTGTCCACATTGGCAACCGCATAATCAAACACGGCCTGCTGGTCGGCTTGGCTTTCCTGCGCAACCATTGTAAGTGCTTTGCCGGGTGCGGGGCAAACCTCGGCGCAAACGCCGCAGCCCATGCAGTCCAGCGGGGAAATGGCCTGTGTGAATTGATATTCTTCACAGCCCTTGCCTGTCATTTGCTTGGTTTTCAGTGCTTTCGGCGCAGCGGCCACCTCGGCGGCGCTCAGCGCAAACGGGCGAATGGTTGCGTGCGGGCACACATAGGCGCACTGGTTGCACTGGATGCACTTTGCGGCATCCCATTCAGGCACAGAAACAGCCACGCCGCGTTTTTCGTAAGCGGCAGCGCCCTCGGGGAACTGGCCGTCCGCATGATCCACAAACGCAGAAACCGGCAGCGTGTCGCCCACCATTTTGGCAACGGGGAACAGGATGTTTTTCACCATTTTCACGGTTTCGGCATTGCCTGTAAGCACGGCGGTGTCGGCAACGTCGGCAGCATTTGCCCAGTCGGCCGGCACGTCAATTTTTACATACGCGGTAAAGCCTGCGTCAATCGCGTCATGGTTCATTTTCACAACGGCCTCGCCCTTCTTCGAGAAGGATTTCGTGGCAGCGTCTTTCATATAACCGATGATTTCGTCTTTCGGC
>JAGPHI010000203.1 GCA_018055565.1 Oscillospiraceae bacterium
TTGCCCCTCACAAACCTGTAAAAACCCGCCGGATAAATCAATTTTTCGGATAATGCCATCACATTTTGCCACTACACTTTGCTCTGTGCGCATAAACACTTCGGGCTTTGGCGTAATGTCGGTTTTTTCTACCACCAAACGCCCTTTGATAAAGTTTAACGTGATCCATGCGATATCCTTTGACCGTATCACAATTTCTTTTTCTACGGCAGCAAAATCCTTTTTACTGGCAAATGCACCCTCATAGATGCCCCTATCATATAGCGCACTGCGAACCTCGGCAATTTGTGCATTTGTAAAATTGTAAAATCGGATTTCCCATATCATGCCGGAAAACAGCACAAACAATAAGCACGCAAGGCATGCACCGATAAAGATGCCAAAGCGATGCCGATAAGCGCTTAGCACAAGATAAGCGCCATATTCTTTTTGCACGGATATCACGCAATTTTCTTTTTTTGCAAGGGGTAAAAGGCGCTCGTAATCACGGCGCGGAACAGTGGCAATAAAGCCGGTGGGCGTGGCCTCGATGCGCTGTATAGTAATGCCGTGGCTTACGCATTGGTTTAAAAGCCGTTCCCCTCGCCCGCCCTCTACCAAAAAGACAATTTCACCCGATAAAAACCTTGAAAGCCATTGAAACAATCGGCATCCGCCTTTCTATTCATCAGCCGAATGCAAGTTTTTATTGCAATAGCTGAATTCCATATTAAAAAAACGCCCGTGCACGGTAATCACATTTTTCGACAAGGTTTCCATCACCATATTATCGCCGTGCACGCTGATTAATTGTGCCCCCATATCAAAGCAAATTTCATTCTCGGTATAAGAAACAATGGTTTTGCAGTTTTCTACTACTAGGTTTTCGCTATTGTTTAAATGCAGTTGCGGTGTTTTGTATAAAACCGTTTCTACTGCTTTAAATTGCGTGCCAAATACTTCGCGCAGAGTAAAACGGTTTTTACCGCGTTTTTTTTTTGCCATTATGATAACCATTCCTTTCCGGGAATCTGCATGATGCAGCTGCTTTCATACATATATATCGTGCAAGAGGTGTCTTTTATGAATGTAAAAACCGTCTTTCACAAAATCGCGCAATTTTTATTTGCTTTTTTACTGGTATTTTGTATGGCCGCCATACTTTTGCGCCCTGAAACAGCGTTTAGCGGTGTGCTTTGCGCTTTAGATGATTGCTATACAAGGCTTATTCCATCGCTTTTCCCTTTTATGGTGCTTTCGGGGCTTTTGCTTGCAAGCCCCATTTCGCAATATGCGGGGCTGCTATTGTATCCTTACACGCGCTTGCTTGGCATCAAAAGCCGCCGTGCGCCGCTGGCGATGTTACTGGGTATTTTAGGCGGGTTTGCTGTTTGCGCGCAAACCGTTGGCGATTTGCAGCAAAATGGCGAAATATCTTCGCGAGATGCAGCGCTTATTTTATGTTGTACCGCAGGCGCAAGCCCCGCATTTGTTATCAGCACAATAGGCTACGGGATGCTGAACAGCAACACAACGGGGCTTATCCTATATGTGGTGCTTTTACTCTCGTCTTTATTTTGCGGCCTGCTTTTCGCTGCATTCATGCCCGTGCCCCGCGCTACAATTGCCGAAACCGCGTGCGCAAACACTGCGTTTCATAAAAAAAGCATTATAGAAATTATAGCCTCGTCCACTAGCTCGATGCTGCTTTTATGCGGTATCGTAACGATATTTCGCTTTTTGACGGCAGTTTTGCTGCCGCAGCAAGCACCGCAAACGCTGCAATATCTTGTCTGTGCCTTTTTAGAGGTAAACGCGGGGTGCAAGGCGGCGCAAAGCGGGTTGCAACCAATTTATGCTGTTTGTGCCGCCTTAAGCTTTATGAGTGCGTCTGTATTTTTACAAATACAGCATTTATGCGGCAAAGGATGCTCCATATTCCCTTTATTGTTATCGCGTTTAGTGCACATGCCGCTTTCTCTTGTGCTTTTACATCTTGCATTGCGTGTTTTTCCGTATAGCTGCGAAGTGTCGGCCGTTTCGCCCTTATATCGTGCGTATTATCGGCTGCCGCCTGATACAATGCTGGTGATATTTTTGTTTTGCGTGGCCGTATTTTATGCAATGCCAAAACTGCAAATTTTTAAAAAGCATATTTACGAAAGATAAAAAAAGCGTTATACTTACAATAGTTCTTGCAAAACGCCACAAGAGAGCCGAATAAAAGCAAACGAGGTGCACTATGTTTAAGCATGCGCTGTTTGGCGCCACCATCCCACCCGCATGCGAATATTGCGAGCACGGCAAAAAAGGGCAAGACCAAAAAATGATTTATTGCCGTAAAAAAGGCATTGTGTCGCCCTATTATAAATGCCGCAGCTTTTGCTATTCGCCATTAAAACGCGTGCCCAAACGCATGCCAAAGCTGCCCAGCTTTTCTGCACAGGATTTTAAATTATAAATCACAAAAACGCCCACCATACTGATAACAGTATGGTGGGCGTTTTGATAAAAATGATTATACAAGCAAGGAAAACATGGTTTGATATACAAACACACAGGCAAGAATAATATTGTATCCGCTTAATAGAACAATATATAGCTTTTTGTTTTTTGTGCTTTTAATTTTAGTGGAAAAGAAGAACAGCAAAAGGCACGCAATCGCAAGGCCAATGATATCGGCAAAAGACAAAATCACTTTGGCGTGGAACATCGGCACCATGCGGCTCATCAAGCGCAGCGCTAACCATGCAAGCGAATGCATGAACGGAACAATTAAAATGGGTGTAAGGCTGGCGGCAAAATCTCCGCGGCCGGAACGCACAAAAAGCACAATCATGCAAATTGTGATTGCTAAAATGGATACACTTTCAACCAGTGCGCTCACCCCTTTCAAAAAGTCTGTTATTATTTTACACTATGTAGTATGATTCGTCCAGTTAAATTTATGTGAATACTTTACAAAAGCCGCCATACAATTCTATCTGTGCAACAAATATCCCCCATTTGTGTCTTGCATATCACATCTTTGCGAGTATAATATATAGAGTATTATGCATCGCCCATCCAAGAAAGGAAAGATAATTAAATGAGAAGAACCAAAATTGTTTGCACCCTCGGCCCTTCTACCGATAAACAAGGCGTATTGCGTGAAATGCTTCTTAGCGGCATGAACGTAGCGCGTTTTAATTTTTCGCATGGCACGCATGAAGACCATGCGCGCCGATTAAATGCACTTAAGGCCCTGCGTGAAGAATTGAATTTGCCTGTGGCGTCCTTGCTTGACACAAAAGGGCCCGAAATTCGTCTGCGTAAATTTAAAGACGGCAAAGCGGAATTAAAAACCGGCCAAACCTTTACCCTCACCACAAACGACACCTTAGGCGATGAAACCGGATGCTCGGTAACCTATAAGGATTTGCCGCAGGATTTAAGTGTGGGCTCCACCGTGCTTTTGGCCGATGGCTTAATTGCGCTTACCGTTACCAAAATTGATGGCGATGCCATCATTTGCAAGGCCGAAAACGGCGGCATCATTTCCGACAATAAAGGCG
>JAGPHI010000204.1 GCA_018055565.1 Oscillospiraceae bacterium
ATGCCGTATTACACCATTGTGGTGGGGCAAGACCGCTTAAACGGCGAAAATGTGGGCAGCAGCTACAGCGAATACTTAATTAACGAGCTGCTGCGCAAAAAATACGCATATGACGCAGTGGTGTGCACCGATTGGAGCATCACAAACGACGAAGGCCCGCTTGACAGCATGTTCAGCGGCAAATGCTGGGGCGTGGAAACGCTGACGCAGGAGGAGCGCTGCTATAAAATTATTATGGCGGGCGTAGACCAATTTGGCGGCTTGAATGAAAAGGCCCCTGTGCTGGCCGCTTACGAAATGGGCGTTCGGGAGCACGGCGAAGCGTTTATGCGTGCACGCTTTGAGGCATCGGCCACGCGCCTTTTGCGCAATATCTTCCGCACGGGGCTGTTTGAAAACCCGTATTTAAACGCGGACGAAACCGAAAAAACCGTGGGCAAGCCCGCGTATATGCAGGCAGGTTTTGACGCACAGGTGCAATCCATTGTACTGTTAAAAAACGCCAAAAACGCATTGCCGATGGCCCCGATGAAAAAGGTGTATGTGCCAAAACAATATCTGCCCAAATTTACAGATTTTATGGGCATGCCGCATGAAGAAGGCTGGCAAAGCCCCATCCCTGCCGAATTGCTGCAAAAGTATTTTATGCCAACGGAAAACCCCGAAGAAGCGGATTTTGCGCTTTGCTGCATACGCCGCCCCGATATCAGCGGCGCACTTTTGGGCGGCTACAGCCGCGAGGATTTGGCAAATGGCGGCAACGGCTATGTGCCCATCAGCTTGCAATATCGCCCCTACACAGCCGAATATGCGCGCGCACAAAGCCTTGCGGGCGGCGACCCGCAAGAGGCCTTTACCAATCGCTCTTACAAGGGCAAAACCGTGCACGTAAATAATGAATGCGATTTAGACATGGTGCTGGAAACACGCCAAAAAATGGGCAACAAGCCTGTGATTGTTTGTGTGGAAACCGACAGGCCGATGGTGGTGGCAGAATTTGAGGGTGCTGCCGATGCCATTTTGATGATGTTTGGCCAGCAGCCGCAGGCACTTTTGGAGCTGATTGCAGGCAAGGCCGAGCCATCGGCGCTGCTGCCCTTGCAGCTGCCCGCTGACATGCGCACAATTGAGGAGCAAATGGAAGATGTGCCCTTTGACATGGAGTGTTATGTGGATGCAGACGGCCATCGGTATGATTTTGGCTTTGGCCTAAACTGGGGCGGCGTCATTTGTGATGCGCGCACCGCAAAATATGCCCATCAAAAGCCGTAAATTGCTATAAAGCGATGCGGCAAGTGAATACGCCATCCCAAAGCTATACGCACGCGGCGTGATGCAACCTGCATGCCCGCCAATAAAAACGCACAAAAGCAAAACGGTTACAATCATCAAACGCCAAAATAAAGAAGCAGAAACAAGCAAAAACGTGCCAATAATTGAACGCACAATAACGCAAAAACAGCGCGCGGCAAAATGGAAGATACTCCATTTTGCCGCGCGCTATTTTAATCATCAAAATGCATGCTATTTTCCAAAGAACACGCTGTGCAGCGCCAAAACCCGCTTTGCCATCAGCAAAGGTGCCAAACACCGCAATGGAAATGGCTATTTTATCAAATCGGTAAATTGTGCCGCGGGCATCGGGCGGCCAAAATAATACCCCTGCACAATATCGCAGCCTAAAGCGCGCAGCAGCTCCACGTTTGCGATGGTTTCTACGCCTTCTGCCACTGTGCAAATGCCCAGCTGTTTTGCCATGCGGATAACGCTGGAAATCACGATGCGCGCGCGGGCGCTGTCGATGCTGTCGTCAAAAAAGGTTTTATCCATTTTCAGCACATCCACCGGAATGCTTTTCAAAAGCCCCAGTGAAGAATAGCCCGTGCCAAAATCGTCCATCGAAAGCGTAAACCCGTTGCCGTGCAAAGCATCTAACACGCTTTGCAGCGTATCGATATTATCGGAAATAACCGTTTCGGTAATTTCTACCTCCAAAAGCGTATGCGGGATGCCGTAGCTGTCTGCAATGTCCGACAATTCTTGCACAAAATGGGGGTTATTGATGTGCAAGCGCGAAAAGTTTACCGAGATGGGCATCGGGGTGATGCCGCTATCCATCCAGCTGCGCTGCAATTGGCAAGCCTTGCGGAACATATAAATATCCAGCTTTGTAATAAACCCATTTTTCTCAAAAATGGGGATAAAGCGTGCGGGAGAAAGCAGCTCGCCATTGATGCTCCAGCGCACCAACGCTTCTGCGCTGACCACTGTTTCGTTGTCGAGCTGGTATTTTGGCTGCAAATACAGCAAAAACTCTTCGCCGGCCAGCGCCGCATCGGCGTGTGCTTCGATATGCTTTTGCTCCAGCGCAAGCGCGCGGCTGGCGCTGTCGTAGGCGCAGGCGGTTTGGTCTGTGCGTTTGGCAAGCCGATGGGCAAAATTGGCCCGTTCAAACATTGCTTGCACGTCCTGCTCGCCAGGCTCTGCCTCGTACCAGCCTTGACACAGCGACACCTTTTCAGAAATAATCTCGCCGATATAGCGTTCGATAAGAGTAAAAAAGCGCTCTTCTTTTTCTTTGCTTTTTTGCGAAATCAAAAGCACAAAATCGTCGGCATTGATGCGGGCAAACACATCATATTGCGCATCGCAAATTTCTTCAAGCGCGCGCGCCGTGGCCTTTAAAATCTTGTCGCCTGTGGCAAAACCGTAAATATCATTCAGCAATTTAAAGCGATCGATATCCAGCTTAATGACAGCATAGGGTATATCGGGGTTTGCTTGCAGCATTTCGTGCGCGTCGATAAAAAATTTGCTCTGATTGCGCGCGCCCGTAACCTCGTCATAATAGGCCTGCTGCACAAGCTCGCCTTGCAGCGTTTTGATATTATCCGTCATGCTGTTTAACGAATCGGCCAGCTGCTTTATCTCGTCTTTTGTGTTGACGGATACGTGCACATCCAAATTGCCCGTGCCGATTACCCGTGCCGCGTCGGCAATGTGTAAAAGCGGGCGCGCGATATGGCGGCCAATGATCATGGCCGCGCAAAGCACGATGATGATGCAAAGCACCAGCGCAACCAGCAGCTTCATAAACAGTGCATTTACACCGCCATACAGCTCTGCATTCGGCGGTACAATGGCCATTACCCATCCGTTGCAAAGCGTGCTATATGCAAACAAATTATCCTCGCCGTTTTTATGGCTATATAAAAGCCCATTCGGCGTTTTCAACATCTCGGCGGCAACATCCGCATAAAACCCATCCTGTACAGTGGCAAGATTGTCGCTGGTAAAGCGCGTGCCACTTTTAAGATTTGGATGGATCACTGCATCCATCTTTTCGTTAAACAGAGCCGCATAGCCAGTGTCGAACACTTGGATACTGCTGATTTCGTTTTTCATGCGGTCAAATCGATAATAGGTGCCCACCACGCAAACAAAGGTATCGTTGATATAAACCGGGCGCGCGGCAGATACCACCGTAATGGTGCTGCCGTTAATTAGCTGCCACGGG
>JAGPHI010000205.1 GCA_018055565.1 Oscillospiraceae bacterium
GTTGGCGTGTATGCACCGCCTAGCATTTTGGCTTGCAGCTTTAATAAATCCTCGCAGCTTTTTAGCCCGTTGCGCAGTGTCATTGCGGCGGTTTGGTTAATTTCTACTAAGGTGTTGTGAATGGTTGTTTCCACAGAGTGCGCCGCTGCCTGCTGAAAGCAAAAAAGGGCGGCAAAAATCAGCATAGTGCCGATAATGCTGACAATGGCGCTGACGCCCCATTTTTTTGCAAAATTTGTAAGTAAATGCATATTTTCGCCGCCTTTCTACATGATTATCAGCTGTATTTTTACGTGAAAGCGCAGCCGAGGGCCATGCACTCGGCTGCGTTTTGCTTAATATTTGTCGCTTGTAAAGTCGGCTATAAAGGCCGGTTTTGCCTGCACATTTTCCTGGGCATGGCTACCATTATGCGCTGCATCTTTTAGCTTAAACTTGCTAACAAGGCTTTTCAGCATGGCCGCTTGACCAGAAAGCTCCTCCGACGCGGCAGCGCTTTCCTCGGCGGTGGCGCTATTGGTTTGCACCACGCTGGAAATTTGATCCACACCCATTGTAACCTGGGTAATGGCATTCGCCTGTTCTGCCGAGGCCGTTGAAATGGTGTCTACAATATCGGTAACTTCATGTGCGGTTGTTACCACCAAAGACAAGGATTTTGCGGTATCATCCGCCAGTGTTGTGCCGTTTGCCACTGCTTGAATGGCGCCCTCGATGAGCGAGGTTGTGCCTTTCGCGGCCTCGGCGCTTTTGCTGGCCAGATTGCGTACTTCGTCGGCTACAACGGCAAAGCCCTTGCCTGCCGCGCCTGCACGCGCCGCTTCTACCGCTGCGTTCAGCGCTAAGATATTGGTTTGGAATGCGATATCTTCAATCGTTTTGATAACCTTGCCAATTTCTTGCGAGGACTTGCTGATTTGATCCATCGCGGTAATGAGCTGCTGCATTTTTTCGTTGCTTTTGCCAAGATCGTCGCTGGTTTCGGTCATTTTTGTGCTGGCGCTGTTGGCGTTTTGTGCATTGTCCTTAACCTGCTGCGAAATTTCGGTTATCGTGGCCGCAAGTTCCTGTACGGAGCTTGCCTGCTCGGTGGCGCCCTGCGAAAGCGCCTGTGCGCCGGAAGAAACTTGATCGGAGCCGGCAGATACTTGATCGGACGCGACATTGATTTGCCCTAACGTATCGTTTAACGAAACAACAATTGTGTTGATGGAATTTTTTAATGTGTCAAAATCGCCTTTAAAGTCCACATCGGAGGAAATATCAAGATTGCCGCTTGCCATTTCGCCAAGCCCTCTGTCAATTTCGCCAATAATTAAATTTAAAAAGTCTGTGGTAGTTTTAAGCGAGTGCAGCATCACGCCGGTTTCATCCTTTGCATCGCTGTCTGGCACTTTGGTGTGCAAATCGCCCTGCGCCAAAAGCTCTAAACGGTCGGCACAAACCTTGACAGGGCGAGAAATGCTGCGCGCTACAAACAAAGCAATTGCAATGGCCGTAACTGTCGCAATCGCCATCACAACAATGATGATAATCATGCCACCGTTTGCCTGTGTAGAAAGCCTACGTGCAACATCATTGCCCATCTTTATATTCAGGTCCATCAGCGCTTGCCCACCTGCCATACACTCGTTTAAATATGGCATTGCTTCCTCGCGAAACACACGCAGCGCCTCGTCATTTCTGTTCTGTAAGCCTAAAGCAATGGCTTTATCGCGGCCTTCCTTGTATTTCGGAGAGGTGGCGTCTATTTTTTCAATCAGTGCTATTTCCTCGGGCGAATTGCAGTTTACTTTTGTTGCGTCAAGCGCTTCCTGTGTTTTTTTCTTAACGTCTTCAAGCTCGGCTTGAACGGCTTTGATTTCGTTGATATCTGTTAGCATAATAATGTCGCGGGCAAGAGATGCACCTTTGTTTAGCCATGTATTATATTCGCCGATATCACCCTGCACAAATCCGTTTACAACCAAAGCCTCTTTATAATCTTGGTTTAATGTGTTCATCAGCAGTAGGCCTACTGCGCCTGCGATACTGGATATCACCACAACCGATATAAATGACACAATCAGCTTTTGGGCAATCTTCATATTCTTAAACATGTTTGCTCCTCCTTAATTTTCTGTTCCTGTTATATCCGCTAAGCTTGCCAGCTCATCTTTACCGACGATTTTGCGAGTGTCCATTAAAAGCACAACGCGGCTGTCCAGCTTGCCGATGCCAGTGATGTATGCCGCATTATTGCCTGCAATTTGCGGGGGCGGCACAATGCGCTCGCCTGAAACGGAAAGCACTTCATCCACCTCGTCCACGATAAAGCCCACATCGCGCTGCTCGATGTTTGTTACAATGATGCAAGTGCGCTCATCATAGGGCGCCTCCTGCTTTGCCAGGCGCAAGCGCATATCAATGAGCGGAATGATAGAGCCGCGCAGATTAATTACGCCTTTTGCGTAGTGTGGAAACTCCGGAATATTGGTGATATTTTGCATACCCACAATTTGCACCACATCCGCTATCGGAACGCCAAACAGCTGGCCATCTGTCCAAAAAGTTAAGTACTTTCCGTCCATTTCACTGGTGTCCGATTGCTCGATGGCAGACGCTGCCATCTGTAAGTCTGTGTTGTCCAATGTAAATCCTCCACTTCCTATGATTGTTTTGTATTGATTAAGATGCTGATTGTATTGCGAAGCACCAAATCGAACTGTTGTTCCCACGGGTTTTCACCGCTGTTGATTTTATCGTATGTGGCCATTTGTTCCACATAACAGCGCAAAACGCCCCATGTTGCAAAAAACTGGGCTTGCATTGATTGCGCCTTGCTAATGCTGCCATCGGCATAGCCGCGCGCAAGCGCCTTTGTAAACACCTTGTAAATTGGCGTGATTAACTCCCGATAGTTATCTTGCGGCAGCAAAAGATGGTTGCGATACATATAGGTTTTGTACTCGCAATAAAAAAGCAAATACGGCTTATGGTCTGCATAAAAGCCTTTGAAATTGTATAAAAGAATTTCCACTTCTTCAAGGCCGCTTTGTGCTGCGGCAATGCGCTCGCTGCAGTTGGCAAGCGTGTACTCTAAAATTCTTTTCCACAACACGGTTTGTGTGTGCTGCACCAAAGTGGCTTTTGACGCAAAATAATGATACAGCGAATCCAAGCTAACCGAGGATGCTTTGGCAATTTGCAATAAGGATGTGGCATCTATGCCCTGTGTGCAAAATAACTCGTACGCCGTATCAATGATGCGTTTTTTTCGTTGTGCCAGCTCGTGCTCTGTAATGCGCATGTTAACTCCCTTGTGTTTATCCAGTATGACGTTCTGCTTAAATTGTAAAAAAAACCAAACAAGCTAGTTTGCATTCTACTAATAAACGCTATATCGAATACGCGTTTACCGCTTTTGTGTCGGCTAAAAGCTGCTCAAACTCGGCTTGCGGCATAGGC